>NZ_JBEXXQ010000055.1:0-75472 GCF_040630525.1 Streptomyces sp. NPDC005799 | reverse complement strand
GCGCCCTCCTCACCGCCATCCCCACCCTCATCGTCTACTTCGTCCTGCAACGCCAGTTCGTCAGCGGCCTCACCCTCGGCGCCAACAAGGGCTGAGTCACAGGGCGTTCAGCAGGACGACGTACACGCCGATGCCGAGCAGGGCAGGGCGAGGGTGAGGACGATCGCCAGGACGGCGATCAGGTACGAAGTGCTGGGCATCGGCTGTCTCTTCGGCGAGGAGGCGGCGGGCGAGGAGGTGCCGGGCCGGGTGCAGCGGGAAGGACGACGCGTAGAAGACGTGCCGGAAGTTGACCACCAGGACGGTCACGGCCACCGTGCCGACCAGCAGCAGTTCCAGGGAGCCGGCGAACGCGGACAGGCACAGGGGAAGATGCCGAGCCCTGCCGCGAGGGAGTCCCGCACCCCGGCGGCGATCTGCTGACGCCGGGGCGCGGCAGCCATGGCCTGTGGATGCGATCGATGAAGCAATCATTGCCGAGCTGGAGCGGGACGGGCGGCTGACCCATGTGGAGCTGGCGCAGCGCGTGGAGCAGACGCCGGCCCGGGCCGAGGAGGTCCTGGAGCTACGGCGGCTGTTCGGCACCCCCGATCATTTCGTGCGCGTGGCCGTCGCGGACCTCGCGGCGTACGAGACGCCGGCCCCGTAGCTCCGCCCCGCACGGCTGGGCCGGCGATCATCGCTTCAGCAGGCTCAGGATCAGCGTGGTGATGTCCTCCGGCGCCTCCTCCGCCATGAAGTGGCCCGCACGGGTGGTGAAGTGCTGGAGGTCGGTGGTCCATGGACGCCAGATCGCCGTGGCGTCGAACCCCAGCTGCCGGCCCCAGTCCTGCTGGATCACCGTCACCGGCATCGTGAGCCGGTTACCGGCGTCGAGGTCGGCCTGGTCGTGTGCGATGTCGACGGTCGCCGTGGCGCGGTAGTCCGCGACGATCGACGGTACGGCGTTCCGGCAGGCGCGCAGGTACTCGGCGCGCACGTCCGCCGGGATCGCGTCGGGGCTGCCGGCCCAGACGTCGAGGAAGTGGCCGAAGAACGCGTCGGCGCTGCCCGCGATCATCCGCTCGGGCAGACCGGGCGGCTGCGCCATCAGATAGAGGTGGAAGGCCACCGCCGCGCCCACCCCGTGCAGGACGTTCCAGGTGTCCAGCGTGGGGACGATGTCCAGCAGGCCCAGGTGGCTGACCCGGTCGGGGTGATCCAGACCGGCCCGGAAGGCTACGTGCGCGCCTCGGTCGTGCCCGACGAGGGCGAACCGCTCGCACCCCAGGGCGTCGGCCAGATGGACGACGTCCGCGGCCATCGTCCGCTTCGCGTACGTGTCCTCGGAGACCGCCTCCGGTTTGCCACTGGCGCCGTAGCCGCGCAGATCGGGACAGATCACGGTGTGCTGCTCGGCCAGGGCGGGAGCGACGTGCCGCCACATCAGATGCGTCTGGGGAAAGCCGTGGAGCAGGACGATCGCCGGCCCCTTTCCGCCGACCGCCGCGTTCAGCTCGATCCCGTCCGCCCCTGCGTACGACCGGGTCTCGAACCCCGGGATGGCGATGCTCATCGGTGCTGTCTCCTTCTCCCGCGTCCGCAACCGTGAGCCACCGCGGCTCACCGGTCGATGCGGGGACGAGACGAGCCTCGGCGAGGCCGGTCAGCAGTGGGTCAGCGATCGCCGATGACAATGGAGGCATGAAGATCGTGGTCAGGGTGCTCGGGCCGATCGAGGTCACGGATGCCGGGGGCCGCCCACTGCGGGTGGGCAGTCGTCGACGCCGTGAGCTGCTGGGCCGGCTGGTCGCGGCCGGCGGCCGGGCCGTCCCGCTGGCGGTGCTGACCGACGATCTCTGGGCGGACCCTCCGTCCACCGCGGCCGGGACGATCCGTACCTTCGTGGCCGAGGTGCGCCGAGCCCTCGAGCCGGACCGTCCCCCGCGAGGCCGTTCGTCCGTCATCGAGACCGTCGGCAGCGGATACGCCCTGCGCGTTCCGCGGACAGACATCGACGCCCACCGGTTCGAGGACACCCTTCGCACGGTGACCGACGTACCCGACGGCCAGGTCGTCGACGTGCTCGGCGAGGCGCTCACCTGGTGGCGGGGAGAGCCGTACGGAGACCTCGACTCCTCGCCCTGGTTGACCTCGGAGCGTGCCCGACTGGCCGAACTGCACTCTCAGGCCGTCGAGTTGCGGGCCCGGGCCGTGCTCGACCTCGGACGAGGCGCTCCGCTCGTCCCGGAGCTGGAGGCTTTCACCGCCGCTCACCCCTGGCGGGAGCATGCCTGGAGACTGCTGTCCCACGCGCTCTATCAAGCCGGCCGCCAGGTCGACGCGTTGGCGGTGCTGCGTGACGCACGAGCCCGGCTGCTGGAGCAGTTCGGGCTCACCTCGGCGGACGGCCTCGACCATCTCGAACGGGACATCCTCCGGCAGGCTCCCCATCTCACGCCCGCGCCGCGGGACGAGGATCGGTGGCGCCTGCTCACCCGCACGGAGGCGACGGGGACCTACACGCGGCTGCGCACGATGAGCACCGTCGCCGGTGCCGCCGCGATCACCGGGGGCACCAACCTGGTCCTGGCCCAGGAGCAGCGCGCCGCGGCCGTCGCGGAGGCGGAACGGACGGGCGATGCCGCTCTCACCGCCCGCGTCATCGCGGCGTACGACGTCCCCACCGTCTGGACGCGCACCGACGACGCCGTACGCGCCGAGGCGCTGGTCACGACCACCCGCCGTACGCTGCGGCGGCTCGGACCGCAGGCGCCGGCCGCGCTGCGGGCACGGCTGCTGGCCACCATCGGGCTCGAACATCGCGGGAGCCGGGACCGCTGGGCCGCCGAGGCGGCGACGGAGGCCGAAGGTCTCGCCCGGGAGCTGCACGACCCGAGCCTGCTGGTGCTCGCGCTCAACGCCCGTTTCGTGCAGTCCTTCCAGCGTCCCGGACGCACCGCCGAACGGGACGGCATCGGCGGCGAGCTCATCGACGTCGCCACGCGGCACGACCTCCCGTTGTTCGAGATCCTCGGCCGTCTGATCCGGATCCAGGTCTGCGCGGCCCGCGGTGACGCCGAGACCGCGCACCACCACGTCGTCGCCGTGGAGCGGCTCGCCGACCGTCACGAGACACCCCTTGTCCACGTCCTCAACGCCGGGTTCCGGACGATGCTGCTGGCGGCGCGATCGAGCGACCCCGCGGAGGTCGCTCACGCCTATCGCGGCCTCGCCGCCGATCTCGCCGGGGCCGGTATGCCCGGAGTGGAGGCGGGTCTGTTCCCGCTCGCGCTGCTGTCGGTCCGCATCCGCCATCGGCGCCCCGCACCGACCGACCCAGGCCTCGACTGGGGTCCGTACCGGCCCTGGGTCCAGCCCCTCCTCGACCTCGCCCGCGGCGACCGTACGGCGGCCCACCGAGCCGCCGCCGCCCTGCCCGTACCCCCTGCCGATCACCTGTACGACGCGCTGTGGGCCGTGAACGCCCGTACGGCCACTCTGCTCGCAGACGACTCACTCGCCGCCCGGTCGCGAGAGGCACTGTCGCCCCTGCGCGGCGAGATCGCGGGCGGTGTGACCGCCATGGTCACGTTCGGGCCCGTGGACGACATCCTGCGGCCCCGTTGAACCGCCCGCGCCCCGGATCAGTGGTCGTGCGGGCCCGGGCGGTGGACCGGGCCGTGGGCGTCGTCGCAGTGTTCGGGGGCGTCCGCCGTGGGGGCGGTGATCTGCAGCAGGGTTCCGGCTCGGGCTCCCTCGCCGAGGTGGTCGACCTGGAGCGTGGTGTGCGTGATGCCGTAGTCGTGGCGCAGCAGGTCCTCCAGGTCGCGGCGGACGGCGTGACAGTCGCCGCCGGGTTCGACCAGGACGTGCGCGGAGAGCGCGGACTGGCCGGAGGTGATCTGCCAGACGTGCAGGTCGTGCACCTCGACGACGGCACGGTGGGCGACGAGCTGGTCGCCGACGGCGTCCGGGTCCATGTCGGCGGGCGCGGCCTCCAGGAAGATGCGGCCGGACTCGCGCAGCAGCCCGTAGCCGGCCTTCACCATGAGGGCGACCACCACGAGGGTGGCGATGGGGTCGGCCCGGTCGAAGCCGGTGAGGACGACGATCAGGGCGGCGACGGCGGTGCCGACGAAGGCGAACAGGTCGTTGAGGATGTGCTGGTAGGCGCCCTCGACGTTGAGGGAGCTGCGGTTGGCCCGGGAGATGCACCAGGTGGCGACCACGTTCACGGCGATGCCGGTGAGGGCGGTGGCGAGCATCAGGCCGCCCTCGACCTCGGGCGGGCTGATCAGCCGCCGTACCGCCTCGTACGCCAGCCAGGCACCCAGCAGGAGCAGGGTCAGGCCGTTGGCCTGGGCGGAGAGGATCTCGGCACGCTTGAGGCCGTAGGTGTAGCCGCCGCGGGCCGGGCGGGCGGCGAGGCGCATCGCGATCAGCGCGAGGACGATCGAGGCGGCGTCGGTGAGCATGTGTGCCGCGTCCGAGATCAGGGCCAGCGAACCGGCGATGACGCCGACGACGACCTCGACCGCCATGAAGGCCGCGATGAGGGTCAGGGCGATGCCCAGCCAGCGGCGGTCCGCGTCCGCCGACACACCGTGGGAGTGCCCGCCGTGCCCGTGCCCACCGGCCTCGTGGTCGTGCCCCGGCCCGTGACCGTGGCCGTGATCGCTCATGTCGTACGCCTTCCCCCTCGCGGCGGGTGTCCTCGCCGCAGTGAAACGCATGGTGGAGTGAATCACCAAAGGCTGCACCGGTGACCGTTGTCATCATCGATAAGATGTCGCTGACCTGGGGGAACGCGGGGCGTCTCGGTGGGGATGGCAGTCGGGTCACTCCTCGTCCTGGCAGCCTTGCCCGGTGGCGCGCGGGCCTGTCGCGGTGGCGCGTATCGCTGGGTGCACAAGGACGCGCGGCCGCGGTTCTTCCTGGGAGGCCCGCCGCGCGCACCGGGCAGGGCTGCCGCCGGCGCTCGGCCGTCCCGGACGGGCCGGCTCGCGGCCCGTCCGGGCTGGTCGCGGAGGAATACGACGTACGACAGCGCCAGTTGCGCGGCAACCTGCCCCAGGGGCCTTCGTCCACGCGCTGTTGCTGGAGTGCGCGGCACGGCTGAAGGACGCCTCCGGCAGCGAGCGCTGAGGCAGGACGGCGCACCGGGTCGACGGCCGTTCTCGGCGAGCGGTTACAGCCGACCCGGACCGCCTGTTGCCCAGGACGCGGCGGCTCGGGTGTGCGCGAGGGCTTCCACGGCTGCCGCGACCTGGCGGGGGCTGGAGATCATGGTGAGGTGGCGGGCTCCGGGGATGAGGGTGGGCGCGGGTGCGCCGATGCGACGGGCGGTCTGCCGCGGGGTCTGCCTGCTGAACACCTCGTCCCGGGCGCCGAAGACGACGGACTTGGGAATGTGGACGGCGGCGAGACGGGATACCTGATCCGCGGGCAGGCCCGGCACGCCCTGGCCGAGCATGTCCCACAGCGCGGTCTCCGCCCCCGGCACCCGCAACGGCCGCCGCCACTCGTCCACTCCGGCCTCGTCCAGCCGCGGACAGGCCGGCCCGCACTGGGCGTCGTAGAAGGAACGGATGAGCCAGTCGACGCCGAGGCCGAGGCGCAGCAGGCTGGTGCGATAGGGGTCGATCAGCACGTACTTGAAGGCGGACGGCGGACCGGCGCCGGTGTTCAGGGCGTCCCCGTCGAGCAGCAGGACGCCGGCGAGCCGGCCCGGGGCGCGCAGGGCCGCCTCCGTGACGACCGCGGCCCCGCTGGAGTGGCCCACCAGCAGGGGGCGTTCACCCGGCCCGCCCAGGTTCAGGGCGTCGAGGAAGCCCAACAGCTGGCGGGTGAAGTGGTCGACGGTGTAGGGGCCACGGCGTTGGCTGTAGCCGTCTCCGGTCAGGTCCAGCGCGTAGACGCGGTGATCGCGGGCGAGGAGCGGGGCGAGGCGTGACCAGGTGTCCGCCTGCTCGAAGGCACCGTGGACGAGGACGACCGGCGAGCCGCTCGTGCCCCAGGTCCGGTACCGGGTGCGGACATCGGCCGCCTGGACGTACCGCAGCCCCTGCGGAGGCGCGGCCCGCCCCGCCGTGAACGCGTTGAACACCAGCGACGCCGTGGTGACGACGGCCAGCAGAACGGTGCAGGCGATCACCGCGCGCCGCACCCACCGCCTGAGCCGTGACCGGCCCCGCACGGGTGTGCTCTCCGCGCCGTCGGTGTCCACCGGCCGGGGTTCGACATCCACGTACGCTTTCCCTTCTCTCCCTGACCTCCGCTCCACAGCATCGCCCCGTCGGGGATGGGGATCATCCACCGCAGGTCGTCACCTCGCGTACTCCCGTGGGCGTAAAGGCCCGTCCCCGAGACCCTCGCGTTCAGTCCGCCGTCCGGGCCGGGCCGCCGTCACCTTGCGCAGCGGGGCGGCACCGCGGGGCGGCGTGGGCTGGCAGGTGCGGGCGGTGCTCCCGGCGCGGAAGCCCTGAGCGACACGGCCTTTCGCTCAGGGTCGGGCGGACGGCTCGGGCCCAACTCCACGCCGCGGGCCCACTTCGTCGGGAGGGGCGGTCACCGAGCGGGTGGAGTGGGCGTCGTCAGTTCCAGCCGCCGAGGAAGCCCGAACTGAGCTGGGCGTCGCAGATGTTGTACCCGCCGGACGCGTGCCCCTTCTTCGTGTGGCCGTCGACCGTCACCGAACAGTTGATGTCGCCGGAACCCTGGAGCTGGGCCGTCACGGTGTAGTACATCGCGTCCTTGTGCAGCGGCAGCGTGGCCTTGAACTCGCCGTTCTTGAAGGTGCCCTTCCGGGTGTCGGAGTCGGAGCCGTAGCTGATGTCCAGCGATCCGAGCGCGCCGGCGGGTGCGGTTCCCCACACCTTGAAGGTGACGACCTTGCCGCCGGTCTTCTTCGTGTCACCGGTCTTCTGCCCACTGCTCGTGCCGGTGTCGCCCGCCGGCTTCCCGCCCGTCGACGCGGACGCCGTGGCCTTGGCCTGGCCGGAACCGCTGGAGTTCTTCGAGCCGGAGCCGCCGCCCAGGACCGCCGCGACGACACCGATCACCACCACCAGACCGATGACGCCGAGGCAGCCGAACCCGAGGATCCTTCCCACGCCGGTCTTCTTCGGCGGCTGCGGCGGGAACGGCGGCTGGCCGTAGGGCTGCTGAGGACCGCCCCAGCCGGGTTGCTGCGGCGGGTACTGCTGGTTGCTCATGGTTCCCCCTGAGTCAGATACAGATCTGCTGAATGCGAGGTATGTGACTCGCAGGGGAACGCCTGAGGTTGCCGTGGATCACGCGGTTCACTCGAAGGTGTTCAGCGGAAGTGCTCGGTGTCGGGCGGTTCGGGCAGGTCCTCCAGGAAGTCCGCCGTGGGGACGTGGAAGAGGGTCCCGGTCAGGGCGGTGGAGAAGTCCAGGATCCGGTCGTGCGGCGCGTCCGGGGTGCCCAGGAACATACGCTCCAGCATCGTCTCCGTGACCCTGGGCGTACGGGCGTAGCCGATGAAGTAGGTGCCGAACTCGCCCCGGCCGACGGTGCCGAAGGGCATGTTGTCGCGGAGGATCTCGTGCTCCGTGCCGTCGGCGTCGGTCACCTTGGCCAGGGCGGTGTGCGAGTCGGCCGGCTTGACGTCGTCGTCCAGCTCGATGTCGTTCAGCTTCGTCCGGCCGATGATCTTCTCCTGCGCCTCGACGGGGAGGGCGTTCCACGCGTCGAGGTCGTGCACGTATTTCTGCACGACGACGTAACTCCCGCCCGCGAACTCCGGGTCCTCGTCCCCGACCAGGACGGCGGCGCCCGCTCCGGCTCCGACGGGGTTCTCCGTGCCGTCGACGAAGCCCAGCAGATCGCGTTTGTCGAGGTACTGGAAGCCGTGCACCTCGTCCCGTACGGTCACCGCCTCGCCGAGCCGGGCCATGATCTCCGTGGCGAGCGCGAAGCACAGGTCCAGCCGTGTGGCGCGCAGGTGGAAGAGCAGGTCACCGGGTGTGGCCACGGCGTGGTGCACGGGTCCGTGCAGCTCGCGGAAGGGGTGCAGCTCGGCCGGGCGGGGGCCTGAGAAGAGACGGTCCCAGGCCTGAGAGCCGATTCCGGTGACGCAGCTGAGCCTGCCCTCCGGCTCGGCGCGGAAGCCGACGGCACGCTGCAGGGAACTCACCTGGGACAGCACGTCCCGGGTGACGGCCTCACCACCCGGGTCGATCGTGGCGACCAGGAAGATCGACGCGCTGGTGAGAGGGGACAGCACCATCTGCGGAGTCGGTGCCGAGGCGTCGTGTGCCATGCGCGGCTCCCTTCCCGTCGTCGTCTGCGGTTCGGCGGCGGACGCACACCACGTCTTCGGCCGGAACGGAGGCGTCGGGGGCAGGGCCTCCTCGCTCCCCGCCGACTCTATGACCCGGAGGTCGCCACCGCAGCCGGACGGAGGGGAAGCGGGAGAGTGATCCGGCACTGTCGCGACAGCGCAGCGTGGCGGCGGCCGACACCGGGCGGAGGAGTGCTGTGAGTGACGCTTCGTCCCCTCCGGCTCCACGGCCTGCCTCGGAGGAGGAGCGGCGTGCGGCCCTGCCGTTGCACTGTCTGGTGTGCGGCTGCCTCGCGGCGCCGGCGGCCGACCTGGGCGCCGCGGTCGAGCACCTCGACACGCTGCCCGACGCGAACCGCCGGCTGCTGTGCTCGGCCCTGGCCGGACACTTCCTGCTCAGCGACTCGCCTGGCTGCCCCGGGCGGGCCGGGAACGCCGCTGGCTGTTGTCCGTCGCCCTGCCGTGCTGCGCGCTGCCGCTGCTCCTGGCGGGGTTCGGGGCCACCGTCCCGACGGCGTCCGTCGTCTGGCTGCTCGTCCTCGTCGTGCTGTGGCCGACGCTGTACGAACACCGCCGCACAAGAAGGCGGGTGTAGCCCCGTGAGGTGGGGGTAGACGTGCGCCTGGCGGTCGGGAAGGGCTGTGACCTGGGGAGGTTGAGCAGCCCTTCCCGACCAACTCACTTCGGCGGCTCAGCCGTTGACCGGGGCGCCTTCGACGTAGTCCAAGTCCGCTGTTCAGAAAGAGGAGTTGGAGAACTGCAGATTGTTGCTGCCGGAGTTGAGAGTGACGGTGGTCGGCAGGGTCCAGTAGTCGTTCCAGCTGTAGGTGTTGCGGAAGGTGAGTGTGGCGGCCGTACCGCCGTTGACCGACAACTGGGCGGTGCGGGACTCGACGTTGGTGTCACCGGAGCCGTCCGCCTTGAGGTCGCTGAGGGTGAGCGTGGTGCCGCCGTTGGGGCTGACGGCGACGCGGTTGATGCCGGCGGTCAGGTACAGCCGGGCGGGCAGGAGTGACGCGAGGTCAGCCGACCTGATCGCCGGCCACGTCGCCCACCGCGTTCTCGGTCAGCAGCACGGCCGCCATGATCCGCTTGCCCACGGGTTCGCGGTGCATTTCGAGGCTCCGGCACAGGGCCGTCACGATCTCCAGGCCGTGCTGGCCGACCCGGCCCGGATCCGTGGCCTGGACGAGCGGCAGCTGCGGTTCGCTGTCCCACACCGTCACCTCCACCGCCCCGTCGCCGACCTCCAGCGTCAGCAGGCACGGGCCCGGAGCGTACTTGTGGGCGTTGGTCACGAGCTCGCTCACCACGAGCTGGACGGCGCCGACGGCGCGGGGCGAGACCGTCAGGCCGTGCCTGTCCTGGAGGTCGACGAGGAAAGAGCGGGCCAGGTCGCGGGCTTCGGCGATCTCCTCGTGGCCCTCGAAGGCGACGGCGGCGGAGATCCGACGCTCCAGCAGGGGTTGCGGACCCTCCTCGTTCTGCCCAGGCAGCTCCATGCACAGTCCGCCTCACGTCCGAAGCGCCGCTTGCTCACCCCATCTACCCCGGGCGCATCACCACATTCGTCATATAGGCGAAATCTACTTCAGGTGATCGCCCCCACCGGGCCACGGCGCGCTTTCACCCGCGGTGGGTGATGTCCCCGGCGCGCCCCGGCCGAAGACTTGTCGCGCACAGATCTGTGGCGGCTCCCGCCCTGCCGCCACGGCGTCCCGGACCCGGCAGGGGGATCACGTGAACCGGTACCCGCCCATCGCGGAACACGGCATGGTCGGCGACCTCCAGACCGCCGCCCTGGTGTCGTCCGGCGGAACCATCGACTGGTGGTGCACGCCTCGCTTCGACTCACCCAGCGTCTTCGCCTCCCTCCTGGACGGCGAACGCGGCGGACACTGCCACCTGGCCGCGGAGTTCCCGGACGGGAACGCCATGACCGTACGACAGCTGTACCTGTCCGACACGGCCATCCTGGTCACCCGCTTCATGGCTCCCGACGGAGTGGGCGAGGTCGCCGACTTCATGGTGCCGAACCCGTCCAAGACACCGACCGACGTCCATCAGCTGGTGCGGGTGGTGCGGGTTGTCCGGGGCCGGCTGCCCTTCGCCCTCACCTGCCAGCCGCGCTTCGACTACGGCCGCGGCACACACACCCTCTCGCTCCCCGACGAGCACTCCGCCGTCTTCCACGGCCCGGGCGCGGACCTGCATCTGCAGTCCACCGCCGGCATCGCCTTCCACGAGGACGGCGACGACGTCAGCGCACGCTTCACCTTGCTCGCCGACCAGGCCGCCGCCGTGGTGCTCACCAGCGCGCCCGGCGGGTCTCCCGCTCCGCCCGTGCCCACGCTGGAGGGGGTCGCGGACGCCATGGAGACGTGCCGCACCTTCTGGCTGTCGTGGCTGCGCTCGTGCACCTACCGGGGCCGCTGGCAGGACATCGTGAACCGCTCGGCGATCACGCTCAAGCTGCTGACGTACGCGCCGACCGGCGCCCCCATCGCCGCCGCCACCATGGGACTGCCCGAGCAGATCGGCGGTGAACGCAACTGGGACTACCGCTACACCTGGATCCGTGACGCGTCGCTGTCCGTGCGCGCGCTGATCGACCTGGGCTTCGAGGACGAGGCGTACGCCTTCCGCCGCTGGCTGCGCGAGCGCATCGAGACCAGGGATCGGAGCTCGGGCGACCCGCTGCAGATCATGTACCGGATCGACGGCGACCCCCATCTGTCCGAGGAGACCCTCGACCATCTGGAGGGCTACCGGGGCTCCCGACCGGTGCGAGCGGGCAACGCGGCGGCGGACCAGCTCCAGCTCGACATCTACGGCGAGGCCTCCGACGCGCTGATCGTCGGCGGGGACATCGGCGCGATCCGCGGCTGGCATGCGCTGAGCGAGGTCCTGGACTGGCTCGCCGAGCACTGGGACCAGCCCGACGAGGGGATCTGGGAGACCCGTGGCGGACGGCAGGACTTCACCTACAGCCGGCTGATGACCTGGGTGGCGTTCGACCGCGGCGTCCGCGCCTCCGCCGCGTTCTCCCGCCCCGCCGACATCGCCCGCTGGACCGGCGCACGGGACGCCGTCTTCCGTCAGATCGTCGAGCGCGGCTGGCACGACAAGCGCCAGGCCTTCGTGCAGCACTACGACACCGACGTCCTGGACGCCTCACTGCTGCTGATGCCGAGGGTCGGCTTCGTCTCGCCCCACGACCCCGACTGGCTCAGCACCCTCGACGCCATGGACGAGGAACTCGTCAGCGACAGCCTGGTCTACCGGTACAACCCGGCGGCCTCCCCTGACGGCCTGCGCGGTTCGGAGGGCACCTTCAACCTGTGCAGCTTCTTCTACGTCGAGGCACTCGCCCGCAGCGGCAGGCTCAACCAGGCCCGGTACGCCTTCGACAAGATGCTGACCTACGCCAACCACGTCGGCCTGTTCGCGGAGGAGATCGGACCCTCGGGCGAGCAACTCGGCAACTTCCCGCAGGCGTTCACCCATCTCGCCCTGGTCACCGCGGCCATGGCACTCGACGAGGAACTCGAGAAGGCCAAGACCGGACCCCGTCACGGCGACGGCGGCCACCCCGTGACCCATGGCCTCACGGTGCCCCACGCGGACGCGGGCGGCACCGGTGGCTGAGACGGCCGCGGCGGCTCGGTCGCCGGGGCACAACAGGGTGCTCGCCGCCCTCGCCCTCGCGCATCTGCAGCTTCGCCGGCTCCAACATGAACGCTGCTCATCTCGTCGCTGTCCGCCGTACGACTCGCGAAGCTGCACCCCCAGCGCACCCTGATCATGGCCGACTTGGTCGTCGCCATCGCCGGTGTGGCCCTGCTGATCGCGCTGGCCGCCGCGTACACCACCGCCTGGGCCTACGTCCCCGGGCTGCTCCTCATCGGCCTGGGCCTCGGCGGGATGCCGACCCCCTCGGTCAACGTCGTCCGGTCCAGCTTCCCCGAGGACCGACAGGGCGAGATCTCGGGCCTGTCCCGCAGTGTCTCCCATCTCGGCTCCTCCTTCGGCACCGCCATCGCCGGCACGATCCTGGTCTCCGGCCTCGCCAAAGGCGCCTACGCCACATGGATGATCACCCTCGCCGTCACGGCCCTCATCGGCCTGGCCGCAGCGACCCGCCTCCCGAGGCCACGGCCGCCGACGACCGGCAGCCGGCCCGGCCCGCCTCACCGGCGAGCCACTGATCACGAGGTCTGCTGTGTCCGGCCCGAGACGGACGAGGACAACACCGTCCTGTCGGCCCTGCCGGGCTCGTCGCCCGTGACCAGCCGCAGGTGGGCGGTGATCTCCTTGCCTCTGCCGCGGGGAGTGACGACGACCTCGTCACTGACCGAGTGCACCAGGTGCAGTCCGTGTCCGCCGACGCGGCCGCGGTCGGGGGGCCTGACCGTCGGAGCCTGCGGCGAGGTGTCGTACAGGCTGATGGCCAGGTGTGTGCTGGTCAGCTGCACCGTGAGCGCGCAGGGGCCGGGTGCGTGCCGCAGCACGTTGGTGACGAGTTCGCTGACGACGAGTTCGGCGTCCATGGCCCGGGACGCGGGAACGGGTGCGCGGCCGGCGCGCGGGACATGGGCGAGGATGGTGCGCAGGTCGCGGCGTGCCTGGGCGGCGCGGGCCGTGGTCGGGCCCCACGCTGCGGCGTAACGCAGCGTGGCGTGCTCGTTCCAGCCCGGCTCATCCTCCGCCTGCTTCATAAGCGGGATGACCATGTGGAGCTCTTTCGTTGTTCACCACTCGTGACCGATTGCCGCTCTTGCGGCTACCCGTGCACGGGCCACGTACACGGCCCCACACGATCCGCCGGGAGTGACGTCGTGGCGACGGTCAGAACCAGTGCAGGCAGTGCGGGGCGCGGTCGGCGCGGAAGAGGGCGTCCGCCCGGGTAGCCGCGTCAGGGTGGTGGGCCCGGATGTGTCCGGCGCGCACGAGGGTGCTCGGGGTGGTGCCGCCGAGGTAGAGCGAGCCGAGGTCGCTGACGTCCAGGGACAGGTCCGGCTCCCGGTCCGTCGGGACGCATTCGGCCTTGCTGTCCCGGACGGTCAGCAGATGGCGGCCTTGCTCGCCGAGGAACTCGTCGGTGACGTCGAGGACGAGCTCGCCGTCGGTGAACCAGCCGCGCGCGGTCAGCGCACGCGGTATGTCCAGCAGCCGCACCCAGAGCCAGTCGGTGTGGTCGCCGACCTGGCCGGCCCGGAAGTCCTGGAGCTGCCAGCGCAGCGGATGCTCCGGCGGGACGTGCTTGAACACCACCTCGGTGACCAGGTCGTGGCCGAGCAGGAACCGGGCCAGGGCGGTGAAGACGGCGTCGTCACCTGTGATGATCTCGTCGACCGTCAAGGTGGCCGGATCGGTGAGCGAGTAGCTGGCGTATCCGTCCGCGACACCGTCGGCGTCCCGGTGGACGGCGAGGTAACGCGGCGCGGGAGAGATCGGTGGCTGACCGGCGCCCAAGGCCCACCAGCGGTGCGGCCGGGACAGCGCGCCGGACTGGGCGCGGCGGTAGCGGTCGTACACCTCTTCGAGGAGTTCGCCGCACACGGCCCGTCGCAGCACCTCGACCGTGCCGGTGCCGGAGACGCCCGCCGGGGAGTCGGCCCTCGCGCGTGCCCGCGCGGGGGCGAGGGCGCCCCGGTGGCGTGGCACCGTCAGCCGCTGGGTGTAGGTGGCGGATCCGTATCCGAACCGGCGGTAGATCAGCGCCTCGGAGGCCAGCAGCACCGACAGGAACTCGCCCCGGGCCCTCAGTTCGGCGAGCTGATGCCGCATCATCGCGGTGAGGACGCCCTGGCGTCGGTGCGAGGGCAGGACGCCGACGGCGGTCACACCGGCGGCCGGCACGAGGACCTCCCCGGGCAGGGTGAGTTCGAAGGAGTACGCGCCGGCGGTGCCGACGGGGAGCCCCTCGGCGGTGACGGCGAGCAGGTTGCGGTCCATCTCGAGCGCCGACCACCAGACCCCGCCACCGGCCTCGTTCGGGGTGTCCGGGAAGCGTCCGAACGCGGCGTACATGGTGTCGACGAAGACCTCGAGGTCCTGGTCGGTCGTGGAACGGATCTCCATGCTGCCGCTGCCTCCCCTGGCCACCGCCACCACGATGTGTGATGCCACGCCACCATGCCGCGTCAACCCGTGCCCGGGTCAAGCGAATTACGTCGGTAGCCGGTGCCGGTCGGCCTCGGTCGCGCACGGTGGTCACCATCGGGTTACCCAGTCACCGAAAAGTGCGTTCTTCCACGTCAGCCATCACTCTCCTATGGTTTTCGAGTAACCGATAGAGACCACGAAGGTCTGACATGAAAGGCGGACGGCATGGCCATCACTCTCAGGAACCCCGAAGGGCTGCCGAAGATCGACGTCTACCATCAGGTGGCGATCGCCTCCGGTTCGCGGCTGGTCTTCGTCGCCGGGCAGGTCGCCTGGGACGCCGAGGGGACGACCGTCGGCAAGGGGGATCTCGTCGCGCAGGTCGAGCACGGCTATCTCAACGTCGCCGCCGCTCTGGCCCAAGCCGGGGGCTCCTTCGACGACGTGGCGAAGCTGACCTTCTACGTCGTCGACTGGAACCCCGACAAGATGCCCCAACTCCTGGACGGCATCTCGCGGGCCACCGCGAGGCTCGGGGTCACCCCGGCCCCGCCGACCACACTGATCGGGGTCGCGGCGCTGGACGTCCCCGAGCACCTGGTCGAGATCGAGGCGACCGCGGTCCTCGACTGAGCATGTGCCGGCCCTGAGCAACTGGCCCTCGGGGCCCGGTTGTTGTCCCGACCACGCCTCGGCATGATGGATGTCGTACGCCGTGAGTCACCACCGGCCACCGGCCCCTCCGGGGCGGCACCCGGCCGGGGTCCATGTCGCGATATAGCGTTAGTCTTCTCGTCGCGTCGCTGCTCGCGTCGCACCAAGACGTCGGATGACGTTCGACAGGACCAGGACGGAAGCATGTCGGGAGAGATGTCGCCCACCCCAAAGGGCTCCGACCTCGGGTCGCCGCCCGAGCTGCGAGCCTCCCACGCGGACCGGGACCGCGTGGTGGACGTGCTGCGCATCGCGGCCGGGGACGGCCTGCTGACCTCGGACGAGTTGGACGAGCGTCTGGAGGTCGCCCTGTCGGCACGGACCCTGGGCGAACTGTCCGCGCTCACCGCCGACCTGCCGAACGCGTCGGCCGAGGCGGCGGCCAAGGACGTGGTCCGGATCGAGCAGGTGCACAGCGGCGCGATCGAACGCGTGGGGCGCTGGGTGGTACCGCGGAAAATGGAACTCGCCGTGTACTGGTGCGATGTGACGCTCGACTTCACCGAGGCCGTGATCACGCACGACACCTTGCGGATCGACCTGGAGACGGCGGGGAAGACCCTGACGCTGATCACGAGGCCGGGCGTCGTCGTCGACACCGACGGCCTGCGACTGCTCCACAGCAAGCTCAAGTACCGTCGGGCTCCTGCGGATCAGGACGCTCCGGTCACCCTGCGCGTGGAGCTGGTCGGTCAGAAGGCGCACGGCCGCGTGGTGGTGCGGCCCCCTCGGCGGACCTTCGGCCAGTGGCTGCTGCGCAGGCCCACGCCCCCTGCCGCAGGCGCTTGATCCGCTCCCGCCGGAGCGGCGGACGGCGTCGGCACGACGTCAGAGGGAAACCCGACCGACCCAGCGGTGGTACGCGTCCATGTCGACGTTGCTGCCGCAGATGACGGTCACCACGTGCCGGCCGGCGAAGCGGTCCCGGTTCTCCAGGAGCGCCGCGACGCCGAGCGCCGCCGACGGTTCGACGACGAGGCCGGCGTGGTGGAGGAGCATCCGCATGCCGGCGACGATCGACGCCTCCTCGACCAGCAGGGCGTCATCGGCGACCAGGAGGAGGTCGTCCAGGACGACCGGGATGGGGTACCGGCCCGCGACACCGTCGGCGATCGTGTCGGTCGAGTCGGTGGTGACCACGCGCCGGCTGTGCCAGGAGCGGGTCATCGCCGGCGCGCCCAGCGGCTGGACGCAGATCACCTCGGTCCCGGGCGCCAGGTCCTTGACCACGTGCCCCACACCGGTGGCGAGCGCCCCGCCGCCGAGTGCGATCAGGACGGCGTCGAACGACGGCTCGGCGTCCACGAGTTCCAGGCCGATGGTCGCCGCGCCCTCGCAGGTCTCGAGGTCCAGGCTGTCCTCGACGAGCCGGATGCCCTCGTGCCGCGCGACGGCCGCCGCCCGCTCGCGTGCCGCCTCGTGGTCGCCGTCCACCAGTTCCAGCCTGGCGCCCAGCGCGCGGATGCGATCGAGCTTGGCCACGGTCGCGAAGCGCGATGCCACGACGGTGACGTCGAGGCCCCGCCCACGGCCGGACCAGGCGAGCGCCTGGCCGAGATTGCCCGCGCTGGCGCACACCACGGCCCGCGGACCGTGCTCGGCGAGCCGGCTCGCGACCACCTCGGTGCCGCGTGCCTTGAAGCTGCGGACGGGGTTCGCCGTCTCCAGCTTGACGCTCACCGCGCAGCCGAGGTGCGGCTCCAGCGCCTCGCAGCGGTACAGCGGCGTGTCGAGGAACACCGGGTCGATCACCCGGCGGGCCGCCCGGATCCGGGCGGTGTCGAGTCGTGTCTGCCGCACGACGCAGCAGCGTACCGGTGACGGTGTGGACGACGACCGTCACCGGTGTGCGCGCCGGGTCACAGCGTCGCGGTCGTCTGCTCCCCGGCCCCGCTGCCCGCGAGCCACTGGCTCCAGGAGAGGTTGAAGTCGGCGTAGCCGTTGTCGGCCGGGGCGTTGCCGCGGGGCGAGCCGGTGATGGTGACGGGGTCGCCCTGCTTGATCTGGCCGTAGAACCACTTGGCGTCCGCCATGGACAGGTGGACGCAGCCGTGCGAGCCGCGGGCGCTGCCGCTGCCCGGATAGGGGTCGCCGGTCGAGTAGTGCACGTACGTGCCGGACTGGGTCAGGTGCACGTCCCAGGGCAGTGTCAGATCGTAGTAGTTGGGGCTGCCCTTGTCGCAGCTGATGCCGACGCTGCAGGAGGTCATGTGGACCTTCTCCTGCTTGTCGATGACGGCCATCGTGCCGTCCCACGTCGGGTACTGGGCGCTGCCCGCGTTGATGGACAGGGTGCGCACCAGCTTGCCGTTGCGGGTGACCTTCATGGTGTGGCCGGTGACGGAGACGTCCGCGCGGACGTCGTCGCCAACAGTGAAGGTGTGCGTGTAGCCGTGCACGCCGTAGCGTCCGTTGCCGTTGCTGACGCCCTCGAGGTCGGCGTCGATCTTCACCTTCGTACCCGAGGGCCAGAAGGTCTTGGGCCGCCAGTCGGCGCGCCGGTCGCCCATCCAGTGCCAGGCGCCGGCCACGGGCTGGGAGGCGCTGACCTTCATGTGCTGCTCGACCGTGGCCCGGGCCTTCTCCGCGACCGGGTTCGTGAAAATCACCGAGATCGGCATGGCCACGCCGACCGTGGTGCCCGTCTGCGGGGTGATCGTGTCCAGCAGCATCGGCGGGCCCGCGGGCTTCGTCGGCGTCGGCGAGGCACTCGCGCTCGCCTTCTCCGACGCCTTCGCGTCGGTGCCGCTCGCCTTGTCACTGCCGCCCGCGCCGCAGGCGCTCGCACCGACGAGCGTCGCGACCGTGACGAGTGCGATCCCTATGCCACTTGTGCGCCGTCCCACGACCTGTCCCGTTCTCTCCACTGCCCAGCCCCTGCGGGCCCCGACTCCTAGTCAGATGACTACGGCATGCGTCGCAGTTGCGTGCGGTGGGCAGATTTTTGGTGATCCATATCACTCCCAGATCCCGGATGTCACCTCCCCGATCAGCGCACGGACGCGGGTCTCGATCGCGTCGCGGATGGGGCGTACGGCCTCCACGCCGCGCCCGGCCGGGTCCTCGAGCCGCCAGTCGAGGTACCGCTTGCCGGGGAAGACGGGGCAGGCGTCGCCGCATCCCATGGTGATGACGACGTCGGAGGCCTGGACGGCCTCGGTGGTGAGGATCTTCGGGGTCCGCGCGGAGATGTCGATGCCGACCTCGCTCATCGCCTCGACGACGGCGGGGTTGACGGCGTCGGCGGGGGCGGACCCGGCCGAGCGGACCTCGACCCTCTCGCCCGCGAGGTGGGAGAGGAACGCGGCCGCCATCTGGGAGCGGCCGGCGTTGTGCACGCAGACGAACAGCACCGAGGGGCGAGGGGCGGACGTGCTCATGGCGGGGCTTTCTCGGAAGGCGGAGTGCGGTCGGGAAGGGGCGGGTTCGGCTTCCGCGGGCGGGACGGAGGCGGGCGGGATTCCGGCGAAGGAGCCGATACCGGTGATCGCCTCCCGGCGAGCCGACGGCCGAGGGAGGACTCGGTGATCGCCTCCCCGGCGAGCCGACGGCCGAGGGAGGACTTCACGCGGCGGTCCCGGCGGGTTGCGGGGTGGTGAGGAAGGCGGCGAGCCGGTCCAGGACGCCGGGCAGCACCCAGTAGTACACCCAGGTGCCGCGCCGCTCGCAGTCGATGAGCCCGGCCTGTCGCAGCAGCTTGAGGTGGTGGGAGATCGTCGGCTGGGACAGGTCGAAGGCGGGGGTCAGCTCGCACACACAGACCTCGCCGCCCCGACCGCGCGAGGCGATCATCGACATCAGGCGCAGTCGGACGGGATCACCGAGCGCCTTGAAGACCTTGGCCAGGTCGGTGGCCCGGTCCTCGTCCAACGGCGCGGCGGACAGGCCGGCACAGCAGGCGGCGTCCTGCCCCAGCACCTGGAGCTCTTGTTTCGACATTCCTCTATGTTGACGTCTTTCGAATCAAGGCGCAAGCTTGCATCAATGAACGTCAATACAAGCCGTTCCGGGCCTGTGTAGAGGCTCGTCAACCGGGAGTACGTCATGAGCGAGCAGTCCACCAACCTGCGCGAGGCCGTCCGTCAGCGGTACGCGGCGGCCGCCACCAAGGTCACCGAGGGAAGTAGCGCGTGTTGCGGGCCCGAGCCCGTCGAGGCCGACGAGAACTTCGGCTCGAACCTGTACGCCGCCGACGAGCGCGACACCCTGCCCGCCGAGGCCCTGGCCGCCTCACTCGGCTGCGGCAACCCGACGGCCGTGGCCGAACTGCGCGAGGGCGAGCGCGTGCTCGATCTCGGTTCCGGCGGCGGGATCGACGTCCTGCTGTCCGCCCGCCGAGTCGGGCCGACCGGCAAGGCCTACGGACTGGACATGACCGACGAGATGCTCGAACTCGCCCTGGCCAACGCCGCGAGGGCGGGCGCTACGAACGTGGAGTTCCTCAAGGGCGCCATCGAGGCGATCCCCCTGCCCGCGGGCACCGTCGACGTCGTCATCTCCAACTGCGTGATCAACCTGTCGGTCGACAAGCCGGCGGTATTCGCGGAGACGTTCCGTGTCCTCAGGCCCGGCGGCCGGATCGGCGTCTTTGACGTCGTCGCCGACGACACGCTCACCGTGCAGCAGCGGGCCGAGCGCGGCGACCACGTCGGCTGCATCGCCGGCGCGCTCTCCTTCAGCGAGTACCGCGCGGGCCTGGAGTCCGCCGGGTTCTCGAACATCGATATCACCCCGACGCACACGGTCGCCGACGGCATGCACTCCGCCGTCGTCCGTGCCACCAAGCCCGCCGCCGGCACGGACCCGGCCGGGTCCTGCTGCGGAGTGAGCGCCTGCTGCACCCCGGCGGAACAGTCGGCCGACCCGTCCGTCACCGTGAGCGAGGCCAAGAACGCGGCCGGGTGCGCGTGTCGGCACTGATATCGCCGTCAGGGCCGTCGTTACGGCTCACGTCCACGGCGTGGCCGTCGTCTCCCAGGGCGCGGGCAGATCCACGGACGGGGCCGGCGGCGCCTCGTGGCAGGTGAAGCCGAGGCGGACCAGCGCCCTGCGGACCTCCCCCGCGGTGAAGTCACGGCGGTCCTGCCGGGTGATCACCTCGCCGACCTGCATGACGGGGTAGGTGCGACGGCCGATGGTCACGGACACGCCGACGACGTCCTCGGGCTTGATGCCCCGCATCGACTGCTCGACCTCGCTCTTGGTGAGGTCGAAGGGGTAACGGGCGATGACACAGCGCATGGTGCCTCCACAGGGATGAGACAGCGCCGCCGGGCGGGCCGACGACGTACGGGCAGTCAGGACAGAGGGGCGAGGACGCCCAGGGTGTGGCCGTGTTCACCGATCACGCGTGACACGTCCGGCGCCGGCACCCCGACGGCGGCCCTTCTCCTCCGGGACGGGTCTTCTGCGGGGCGCGCGGGGAGACCGGGTCTCATCCGGTCCGCCGGGGCCGGGCGGGCTGCCCGGCTCGGCGGCGCCCGGAGGAGCGGGTGCGTCCCGGTCCGGCGGTGACCGGGGCGGGGACGGTGACGGGCGTGCCGGACGGCGCCCGGGCTCCGGTGATACGGCTCAGCTCGGCGTCGCCCGAGCGGGTGCGGACGGTGCGCGCGGTGACGCCGGCGTCGGCCAGCAGACGGCTCATCGCGCGCCGTTGATGCCCGAGGACCAGGGTGACGACGGTGCCGGACGCGCCGGCCCGTGCGGTACGGCCGCCGCGGTGCAGGTAGTTCTTGTGGTCGCCGGGCGGGTCGACGTTCACGACGAGGTCGAGATCGTCGACGTGGATGCCGCGGGCCGCGACGTTGGTGGCGACCAGGGCCGTGACCTGGCCGTCCTTGAACTGGGCGAGCGTGCGGCTGCGCTGCGACTGGGACTTGCCGCCGTGCAGCGAGGCAGCGCGCACCCCGACCGCCAGCAGCTTCTTCGCCAGCCGGTCCGCCGCGTGCTTGGTGTCGAGGAACAGCAGGACCCGCCCCTCGCGGGCCGCGATACGGGCCGCGGTGGCGTGCTTGTCCTCCTCCTCGACGTGCAGCACGTGGTGCTCCATCGTGGTGACCGCGCTCGCGGCGGGGTCGACCGAATGCACGACGGGGTCGTGCAGGTACCTCCGCACCAGGCGGTCGACGTCCCGGTCGAGGGTGGCTGAGAACAGCATCCGCTGACCGTCGGCGGGCACCTGGTCGAGCAGGGCGGTGACCTGCGGCATGAATCCCATGTCGGCCATCTGGTCGGCCTCGTCGAGGACGCTGACGGCGACCTGGTCCACACGGCAGTCGCCCCGGACGATGAGGTCCTTCAGCCGCCCGGGTGTCGCGACGACGACCTCGGCGCCGGCGCGCAGCGCGCTCGCCTGCCGGCCGATGGACAGACCGCCGACCACGGTCGCGAGCCGCAGGCGCAGCGCCCGGGCGTAGGGGGTGAGCGCGTCGGTGACCTGCTGTGCCAGTTCTCGGGTGGGGACCAGGACGAGGGCCAGCGGCCGGCGAGGCTCGGCCATGCGCCCGTGGATGCGGACGAGCAGGGCGAGCCCGAAGGCGAGCGTCTTGCCCGAACCGGTACGCCCACGGCCCAGCACATCACGGCCTGCCAGCGAGTTCGGCAGGGTCGCCGCCTGGATGGGGAACGGCGCCGTCACCCCCTTGGCCAGCAGTGCGGCCCGCAGCGGCTCGGGCAGATCAAGGTCGGCGAAGGAGTCGGCAGGGGGCAGAGACGGGGAGGCGGCCGAGGGCGCGACCTCTTCGCGGGACGCGGCGGAACGAGACACGGTGGAACGGCTCCTACGGCCGCTCCACCCGCTCTCGCCCGGACGGGCACGCGTGTTGCGGCGCGCCGGGTTCTCACGCTGGGAGCGGGCGACGTCATCGGTCGTGCGACTCTTGCGGTCCATGCGGAACCTTCCTCGATGCGGCACGTGTCGAGGAATTCCGGGAGGCGGCGCGGCGCCGTACCGAGATTCGCAAGAATGGGCCTGCCCGGGTGCCGTGGATCTGGCGTGGTCTGCCGTGAAAATGCAACGAAACGGGGCCCGCACCCTGGGTGCGGGCCCCGATCACGTGGAACGCGACGCGTGTGTGTCAGGCGGGAACGATGTTCTCGGCCTGCGGGCCCTTCTGGCCCTGCGTGACGTCGAAGGTAACCTTCTGGCCTTCCTGAAGCTCGCGGAAGCCGCTGGTGGCGATGTTCGAGTAGTGGGCGAACACGTCAGCGCCGCCGCCGTCCTGCTCGATGAAGCCGAAGCCCTTTTCCGCGTTGAACCACTTCACGGTGCCAGATGCCATATTGAATCTCCCTTTGGGGGCAGTGCCGGGTTCCGCACTTTACGGAATCCGAGTCGCCGCGATGATCACCCCTCCGGAAAGATCCGGAAAGCTCTGCAAAGAAACAAGTCTCTGGCAACCAAAACTGCAACCGTAGTCACGCTAACACAGGTCGGGCGGGGAGACGTCCTGGGTTTTCGCGGGCATCCAGCTATTCTCACCCTGCCGTGACCCGCATTTCTGTTCCGGCGGTACTAGATATTCGCGCCGTCCTCGTCCAGCTTGCGGCGCAGCTCCCGGCTCAGCCGGAGGGCGTCGTCGAGCTGGTCCTCGAGGGAGACGATGCGGCAGGCGGCCTCGACGGGCGTGCCCTGGTCGACGAGCTCGCGCGCGCGTGCGGCGGCGCGCAGCTGGCGGCGGGAGTACCGGCGGTGACCGCCTCCCGACCGCAGCGGAGCGATCAACTCGGTTTCGCCGACGGCCCGCAGGAAGGCGGGGGTGGTGCCGAGAACGTCGGCGGCGCGCCCCATGGTGTACGCGGGGTAGTCGTCGTCGTCGAGGTTCCCGGCGACAGGGGCGTTCTCAGCGGGCATGGCCGCCTTTCGTTTCGGGGCTCCGAAGGAACCGGCACGGGCGGCCGAGGGAATCGGCGCCAGGTGCCTGGTACCCCCCAACCCTAGTCCCGCAGCCCCGAAGATCTGGCCTCGCCGTGACAGACTTTCCCCACGGCGAGGAGCCGGGCGATGACACCCCGTCGGCGTCGGCGGTCGTCCGCTCGGGCGATGATGCTCGTGTCGATGACGAAGCGGCAGCGGACGCCTGAGGCCAGGAACCCGCCCGCAGGCCTCCTGAGGCCAGGAACCCGCCCGCATGCCTCGTTGATCCTCCGCGGAGATCACCTCGCCGTCCGCGCCGATGCCGTGCTCGCCGCAGAAGTCGAGCATCTCGCGCCCCACCGGCGTAGCCGGGCGTGGGCGGTGATGCCGGCGCACGACAGCGGCGCGGCGGCTGCCGCGTCGACGCGCATCCGCAGGCGCACCTCGGGACGCGGGTGGCCGGTTCGGGGCGGCAGGTCAGCCGGTGGCCGGGGCGGTGGCGTACTCCTCGTCGGTGACGGGGGTCAGCCAGTGGACGACGTCGCGGTCGGTATCGCTCTCGTTGATGGCGAGGTGGACCATGAGGCGGTCGGGGGCGGCGCCGTGCCAGCGCTCCTCGTCGGCCTCGAACAGGACGCGGTCGCCGGGCCGGATGACCTCGATCGGCCCGCCCCGGCGCCGGCACAGACCGACCCCCTCGGTCACGAACACGGTCTGGCCGAGCGGGTGCCGGTGCCAGTGGGTGCGCGCGCCGGGCATGAAGTGCACGAGGTTGGCGCCGACCCGGGACGGCTCCCGCGCGGCGGCGACGGCGTCGATGTAGACGTCACGAAGCCGTCAGCCCGGCAGAGCAGCACCCCACCGCCTGAGACCATGACGGCAAGCAGCAGTTGGCGACGGAAGTCGTCCGCTACACGGGCGCGCGGGTCTGGCGCGGCCTGCGCACGGAACCGGCGGCGGGCCAGGTGGCCGGCCTGCGGGCCTTCCTCGCCCTATGGCGCAAGATCGTCGTGGACAGCGACTTCCGGACGGGCTGCCCCGTCCTCGCCATGTGCCGCGCCAAGCGCGGCATCCAGCCCCTCGACGACACCGCCGAGCAGTTGCAGGCGGTGGGCCGGGGTCACAGCAGGTCCGACCAGCTGCTCCAACCGCTCGTCGCCTTCGTCACGCGGCCCTTGAAGGTGCCGGTGCCGGTGCCGGCGTAGAAGTACAGGGCGCCGGAGGAGTTGGTGGCCATGAGGTCGGCCTTGCCGTCACCGTTGGCGTCCCCCGGCGAGAAGAGCTTCTTGTACTGCTGCCAGCCGGTGCCGATCTTGACGCGGGCCGAGAAGGGAGCGGACGCGCTGCCCGTGCCCGCGTAGCGCCACAGGGCGCCGGAGGAGTCGCGGGCCAGGAGGTCGGGGCGGCCGTCGCCGGTGATGTCGCCGCCGCCGACCAGGGCGTTGTACTGCTGCCAGCCGGTGCCCAGCTTCACCCGCCCGGCGACGGAGGTGCCGGAACCGTTGCCCGCGTAGAGGTAGAGCGTGCCGGAGCCGGTCACGGCCAGCAGGTCGCCCTTGCCGTCCCCCGTGACGTCGCCGGGGCCGACGATCCGGCTGTACGTCGTGGAGCCGGCGGCGATCAGCGGGTCGGTGAGGGCGTAGAACGCCGGGTTGGTCAGCTTGCCGTTGCTGACGGAGTGGACGACCAGGTCGCCCAGGCCGCTGTCGCGCAGGGAGGAGGCGTAGGCGAGGCGGGTGGAGGACGTCGGCCAGGACGATCCGATCAGCAGCTTGCCGCTCAGGTTGCCGGTGCCGGTGACCTGGTAGCTGTAGACGGACCCCGACGACGTACGGGCCATGATCCCGTACTTGCCGAAGTGCGGGGTCTCACCCGCCCCCGCGAACTGCGTCACCCCGCCCCAGCCCTTGCTGCGGGCGGCGCGGGTCGCGAAGGTGCCGTTGCCGTTGCCCGCGTAGAACCAGAGGTTGCCGGAGTAGTCCCGGGCCAGCAGGTCGGTCTTGCCGTTGCCGTCCCAGTCGCCGCCTCCGACGATCTGGTTGTACGACCCCCACTCGGTCCTGGAGTCCTTGACCTTGGCGTTGAAGGTGCCGCCCTTCTTGCCCAGGTACCGGTAGAGGACGCCGGCCGGAGTACGGGCCAGCAGGTCGCCCACACCGTCCCGGTTCAGGTCGCCGGCGCCGATCAGTTCGTCGTACTGCTGCCAGCCGGTGCCGATCTTGACCCGGCTGCCGAAGGCCCCGGTGCCCAGGCCCGGACAGAAGTACAGGGTTCCGGCGGGGGTGCGGGCCAGCAGGTCGACCTTGCCGTCGCCGTTCATGTCACCCGGAGCGGCGATCTTGTTGTAGACCTGCCAGCCGGTGGCGACCGTCTTGCGTGAGCCCAGACCGCCGGGGACGCGGGCGAAGATGCCGTAGTGGAAGGACAGGACACCACTGGAGCTCAGGGTGAGCACGTCCTGGACGCCGTCGCCGTCGAGGTCGCCCGGGGCCAGGACGTCCTTGACCTTGGAGACGTCCGCGTCGAGGGCCATGGTCTCGGCCGAACCGGTGTTGATGTACAACTGGCCCGCCACATTGCGGTAGACGAGGTCCGAGGTGCCGTCGCCGTCGAAGTCGCCGCGGGCCGGCCCGCTCGCGTCCGCGTCGGAGGGCAGCACCGTCAGCACGCCGGCCACGAGCACGGCCGCGGTGCCGGCGAGCAGGGACGCCTTGACGGCGACGGGGCGCCGGTGTCGGTGGTTCCCGTCGCGCCGGGATCGAAGGGTGAGCACGTTCTCTCCCGGGAGTCAGGCGGTGGTCGTCACGTCGGTGGGTGACACCTCGGTGGAGGTGCCGGTGGAGCTGCCGGCGGGGCTCTCGGTCGGCGATTCGGTCGTGTCCGTCGGGGTCGCCCGATCCGTCGGGCTCGAGGGTGCGTCCGCGCTCTCGCTCGCCGGTGCCTCCGGCTGCGCGTCGGCCCGGTGGACGCCCGGCACCCCGTTGTCGACCCGGAAGGTCGCTGCCGTACTGGTCGTACCGTTCTTGGTCAACACCGTTGAGATGGCTCGCAGTTGGGCGTCGATGCCGGTCGGGGTGATGTCCAGGAGCAGATAGCCGCGGCGGGCGTCGATCATCTTCCAGTGCGGGTTGTCCGCCAGCTTGGGCGCCCACTCGGCGGCGAAGGCCTCGAGGTCCTCGTCGCCGTTGCTGGAGATGGAGGTGCCGACGAACTCCGCGCCGACGACCGTCGAACCGGGGTCGGAGTAGTCCAGTTTGAGGTCGCTGACGATGGTGCGGTGGCGGTCGCCGGAGAGCACCACGGGGTTGCGGACGTCCTTGAAGTCGGCGAGCAGGGCGTTGCGTTCGACCTGGTAGCCGTCCCAGGCGTCGTAGAGCCACTCCTTGCCCTCGCCGGCGAGGATGTCGGTCTCGGCCATCATCACCTGGGAGGCGACGAGGTTCCATCGCTTGCCCGAGGTGCGCATGCTGTCGACGAGCCAGTCGCGCTGGGTGTCACCCATGATGACGCGGCCGCTCGCCATGGCGCCCTGCTGGGTAGTGGCCTGGTCGTCGCGGTACTGGCGGGTGTCCAGGACGTGCAGCCGGGCCAGGGACCCGAAGTCGAGCTTGCGGTACATCAGAACGTCCGGGCCGTTGGGCTTCTGCGCGGAGCGGATCGGCATGTGCTCGTAGAAGGCCTGGAAGGCGGCCGCCCTACGGGCCAGGAACTTGTCGGTGGGCCAGGCGGCCGGGTCGTTCGCCACGTCGCCGGCCCAGTCGTTCTCGACCTCGTGGTCGTCGTAGACGACGACGAAGGGGGCGTCGGCGCGCATCGCCTGCAGGTCCGGGTCGGTGTTGTACTGCTCGTGGCGGGAGCGGTACTCGGCGAGGGTGACGGGAGCGGCCGAGCCCTCGTGACGGCGTACCCGGTAGGAGAAGGCGGAGCTCTCGTAGATGTAGTCACCGACGAACAGCACCAGGTCGGGCCTCTGGGCGCGCATGTCCTGGTAGGCGGTGAAGTAGCCGTGCTGCCAGTTCTGGCAGGAGGCGAGCGCGATCCGCAGCTTCTCCGGAGTGCTCCCGGCGGCGGGTGCCGTGCGGGTGCGTCCGGTGCGGGAGGTGTGACCGAGCGCCTTGAACCGGTACCAGTAGTCGGTCGCCGGGGTGAGGCCCGTCACGTCGACGTGGACGCTGTGCGCGAGGCTGCTGCTCGCCGTCGCCGTACCGCTCTTGACGATCTTGGTGAAGCCGCTGTCCGAGGCCAGCTCCCAGGTCACCGGGACACTGGACGGCAGGATCCCGGAGTTGCCCTGGTTGACGGGTGTCACCCGGGTCCACAGCACGATCGCGGTGGGCAGCGGGTCACCGGAGGCGACGCCCAGTTTGAAGACCGTGCCGGAGACCGACGCACCGGCACCGGCCGGTGCCGTCGAACCGCCCACCGAGGCCGAGGCGTTCCCGGTCAGGAGCTGTCCGCCCGCCACCGCGCCGGCGGCTCCCAGCGTGAGGGCCCCCGCGCCGAGAAAGCGCCTTCTGCGCATCCCGTCGGTGCCCGTGGCGTCGCTGCTCGACTGCACGCGCGTACCTCTCCCCCCGTGGCGGTGCACGCTCCGCAGCGCCGGTGAACGTGATCGGCGAGGATTCTATGCAATACGCTCACCCTTGCGAGTCCCGGGCCGTCAATCTGCTCGAAACCGTCCGTTCAACAGCGTCCGTCCGACAGCAGGCAGGAGCCATGCGCCGACTACCGATCGCCGTCACCCTCCTGGTGCTCGTCGGGGCGGCGGGGTGTTCGTCGGCCTCCTCCTCGTCGTCGCCCGGGTCGGCGGACCGTCCGGAAAGCGGTTCCGCTTCGAGGTCGCCGGGCTCGTCGAGTTCGTCGGATACGGCGGCCAAGGGCCGGGCCGAGAGCGGTGGTACGGCGTCCCCGTCGGCCGGGGTGCTCTTCGGAGCGGACTCCCTGCCGAGCCCCGCGGCCGACCACTGCCGCACCAAGGACCTCAAGGGCACGGCCGTCAGCACCGGTCAGGGCCGGGCCTCGGTCGTGATCACCAACAAGGGGGACGGCTCGTGCACGGTGCGCGGCTTCCCGTCCCTCATGTTCGTCGGGACGGCCGGCCGCATGGAACTCCCGGTCGACTGGGCCGGGTCGGCCGCCGACGCCGCGAAGGTCAGCCTCTCCCCCGGTGATTCCGCTTCCGCCGCGCTCACCTTCACCAGCGTCGAAGACTGTGACGTCGTCGCGGGCGTCGACGTCGTCCCGCCCGGCGAGTCCCGCCCCCTCGGCCCGGCGTTCACGGGCGGCGGCGGGAAGAAGACGACCGTGCGCATCTGCGACACCGGTGTCCGCGTGAAGGCGTTCACCGCCTCGTAGGACCGGCTCGCTCCACAGGGATACGCGATCGCCGCGGGCGACGAACTCGGGTCGTCGCCCGCGGCGATGCGCGTCCTTTCGGCCGCGCCCTTCGAGGAGTTCTCAGTCGGCGGCCGGACCCTGGTTTCGGATCGGGACGAGATACGGGGTCAGGAGGTGGGAGTCGAGCAGGGACACGTCGGCCGTGCGGTCGGCGCGTGCGTAGCCGGCGAGCATGCGTTTGGTCAGGACGAGGGCTTCCGGCGAGCGCCTCAGCAGGGGCCGCGTCCATGCGCCGACTTTCTTGTCCAGTTGGTCGAGGGGCGCGATCTCATGGACCAGGCCGAGCCGGTGGGCGGTGTCCGCGTCGAACACGTCGCAGGTCAGCAGGAGTTCGCGGATCCTGGCGACGCCCGCCTCGGAGATCAGGCGGCCCATGGCTCCACCCCAGGCCGGCGGGAGACCGAGGCCCACCTCCGGCATCCGGAAGCGGCAGGTGTCGGCGGCTGCCCGCAGGTCGCAGAAGGCGGCGAGCGCGAGACCGGCACCGATCACCTTGCCGTGGAGGCGGGCGATGGTGATCGCGTGAGTGGTCTCCAGGGCGTTGCACAGCCGGTGGGCCCGGTCCGTGATCCGCCGCAGTGCGGCGCCGGTCGGGTCCGTGGCCAGTGCCGTCTCGTATTCGGTGCGGTCGGCTCCCAGGCAGAAGTCGTCCCCCTCGGAGGACAGCACCAGAACGCGGATGTCGGGCCGCCCGTGGAGGTCGTCGAGTACGGCGATGAGGTCGTCCAGGACGGCGACGCCGAGCGTGTCGTCCTGCCGGGTGGGGTTGAGGCGTACGTGGAGCACCGGGCCGTCCTGGTCGACGGCCACGGTCTTGTGCGCGCGGGCGAGGAGGGTGTCGCCGGTTTCGTTCATGCGAAGGTGACGTCCAGGTTCAGCAGACGCCGGAACGCGACCCGGGGCGCCCAGGACGGGCGTCGTACCAGGGTGAGGCGGGGCAGGCGTCTGAGCAGGTGGTGGAGGAGGGTCTGCGCCTCGAGGCGGGCGAGGGGTGCGCCCAGGCAGTAGTGGATGCCGCCGCTGAAGGCGAGATGGTCGGGCCGCTCGCGCCGGAGGTCGAACCGGTCCGGATCCGGGTGCCGGGTCGGGTCCCGGTGTGCCGCGCCCACCATGAGGTGGATCATGTCGTCCCCGCGGACGGGGAATCCGCCGATCACGTTGTCGGTGGCGGCGATCCGGCTGATCACGTGCGTGGGCGGGTCGTGGCGCAGGGTCTCTTCGACGAACGCGGGGACGAGGGAGGGGTCGGCGGCGAGCTGGTCCCAGCGCTCGGGATGCTCGACGAGCCGCAGGACCATCGTCGACAGCAGCGTCGAGGTGGTCTCGAGCGCGGCGAGGAGGACGAAGAGGGCGATGAAATAGACGGCTTGGTCGGCCTTGTCGCGGTCGGGTTCCAGGGTGTCCCAGGTCTGGATCCACATCGACACGGGGTCCTCGCCGGGGCGTTTGCGCCGCTGGCGGACCAAGTCGGTGAAGTAGGCCCGCAGTTCGGCCGTGGCCGCGTCGGAGAGCGCCAACTGGCTGGCTGTCGGCAGCAGTTCCTGGGTGAAGACCTGGTCGTGGGTCAGTTCGCGCAGTCGGGGCCGGTCGGCGGCCGGCACCTCCAGCCAGTCGCCGATGGCGGCCACCGGGAGTTCCTCGCTGACGAGGGCGACGAAGTCCGCCTCTCCGTGGTGGAGTTGCTCGGCCAGCGAGGTCAGGAGCTGATCGGTGGCCTGACTGATCATCCGGCCGATCCGCTGCATGGCAGTGCGGCCGAACGTGCCGGCCGCCCTGCGTATTCGGGTGTGTTCAGGGGGATTGAGCGCGGGCATGGTGTTGCTCATCTCCCGCGAGGAGGGGGCGCTCCAGCGGGTGCGCGGGCCCTGGCTCTCGCGCCAGCGCTTGTCCGGCTCCAGCCACTCGCGGTCGCGCAGTACCTGGTCACACATGTCGAAGCCGGTCACGAGCAGGCCGCCCCACGGGGCCGGGGTGACCGGGCCCATGGAGCGGAGTTGCGCATAGAGGGGGAAGGGGTCGGCCTGCCCCTTCGCCGTGCGGAGACGGGAGAAGAGGGCGACGGCCGAACGGCGGTCGTGCGACGGGTGTGCGTCAACCACCACGATGACGGCTCCTTTTCTTGGGGAATCAGCCGCCATACGTACCCATGGGTAAATTGAACCATCCACTATACCGAGTTAAGTGAGGGTTACCTTCGTCACTTGTGTTCGTCAATTCCCTTGGTCATTCCCCTCTGGTCCATGCCAGGAATCGGCTGAACAGACCCCGGGGCTGCGCGGGGGCCTTGGGTGCCTGAGGCGTCGGCGTCGCGGTCCGCTGGGGAGCGGCCGCGGTCGGCTGCGCCGTGTGGGCACGCGCCGGATCGGCGGCGGCCGCCGCGCGCAGGGTCCGCGGTGTGAATCGCACCGGCAGGGTCACCAGGGAGCGGCTCCAGGGGGTCGGTGCCCAGGTCAGGTCCTTGAACGGGACCCGCATCTCGATGTCCGGCAGCCGGTTGAGGAGGGACTCGACGGCGGTGACCGCGATCATGAAGGCGGGGTCCTTCGCGGGGCACGCGTGCGGGCCCGCACCGAAGGCCAAGTGCGCCTTGGTGCTGAGCTGTTCGCGGTGCTGAGCCAGCTTCGGGTCGGTATTGGCCGCCGCGAAGCAGATCAGGATGGGGTCGCCCGCCTTGAGGACCCGGCCGCCCAACTCGACGTCGTGGGTGGCGTAGTGGCCCGCGTAGTTGGCGATCGGCGCGTAGTTCCACAGAGTCCGGGCGACGGCGTCCTCGACGGGCAGCGCGGCCTGGCCGTCCTCGCTGAGGAACAGCGCGGCGCTGGTGCCGATGGCGGCCGCCAGCGGCGCGGTGCCGCCGGACAGCAGGGTGACCAGCTGGTGCAGCACCTCCTCGTCGGTCAGCTGGGCGGGGTGCTCCATCAGCTTCGTCGTCAGGTCGTAACCGGGCCGGCGGCGCTTGAGGGCGATCAGCTCCGCGAGGGCCCCGCCCAGCACCTCGTCCGCGCCGGGGGTCCCCTCGAAGATGCCGCTGATGCCGACGATCACCCGGTCGCCGAGCTCCGGCGGGCAGCCGAACAGATCACTGAAGACCAGCAGCGGCAGCGGCTGGGCGTAGGCGGCCATCAACTCGGCCTGGCCGCGCGGCTCGGCCCCGAACTGGCTGATCAGGTAGTCGGCGGACTGCTGGGTCTGCCGTACGAGCTTGAGTTCGTTGACGGTGGCGAGACTGTCGACGACCGCCTGGCGCAGACGGGCGTGCGCCGCTCCGTCGCTGAACAGCGCGTTGGGCCGGTATCCCATCATGGGCAGCGCCGGGCTGTCCTCGGGCACGCGCCCCTCGTTCAGCGCGTTCCAGCGGCGCGAGTCACGGACGAAGGAGCCGGGGTTCTGCAGGATGTACAGGGCGGCGTCGTAGCTGGTGACCAGCTCGACCTCGACCTCGGGCGCGATGTCCACGGCGGCGCTGGGGCCGAGGGAGCGCAGGTAGGCGTAGGTGGCCTCGGGGTCGGAGCCGAACTGGGGGCCGTACAGCGGGACCTTGCCGTGGGCTGGGCACCCGGGCGGTATCTCCTGCGCGTCGTCGTGCTGGTGCATGGCGGGGCTCCTAGGCGAGAAGGGACTTCAGGTGCTGCACGAGGGTGATGAGGGCCTGGGCCGCCGAGTGCTGGTCGCGCACGTCGCAGGCCACGACCGGGGTGTCCGCGGGCAGGTTCAGCGCCTCGCGGACCTCGTCGAGCGGATACGTGGTGGCGCCCTCGAAGTGGTTGACGCCGATGGCGTAGGTCAGGCCGAACCGCTCGACCAGATCCAGCACGGCGAAGGACTCGTCCAACCGCTGGGGGTCGACGATGACCAGCGCGCCCAGCGCTCCCCGGGAGAGTTCCTCCCACATCTCCTTGAAGCGCTCCTGTCCGGGCGTTCCGAAGATGTAGAGGACCAGCTCCTCGCTGAGGGTGAGCCGGCCGAAGTCCATGGCGACGGTCGTGGTCGTCTTGTCGGGTGTGCGGGAGAGGTCGTCGAAGCCCACGCTGGCCTCGGTGATCTCTTCCTCGGTCTGCAGGGGTTCGATCTCGGAGATGTTGCCGATGTAGGTGGTCTTGCCGACTCCGAAGGGCCCCACGACGAGGATCTTCACCGAGCGCAGGACGTCTGGATCCAGGTACACGGGCTACGCTCCGAATCGGGATTTCAGGCCATCGAGGACGGCACCGAGCAGCTCTCGGTCGAGAGGATCGGCGCGCGGCACGGGCTTTCTGACGAGGACGAGACCGCTCTCCTCCAGCTGTGCCAGGAGAATGCGCACGACACCCAGGGGCAGGTGCGTATGGCCGGCCACCTCGGCCACGGACAGGAAGCCGTCGGCGACCAGGTCCATGATCACCTGGCCTTCCGGCGACAGCGTGCGGGCCGCGGCGGCGCCCTCCTTGCGCGCGGTCACGAGAGCGGTGCGCTCGTACTCCTGGTCCGGAGGCAGAGCACGCCCGTTCGTGATCACGAACAGTGGCACTAATGAGGACGTCAGTTCCAGATGCGGCTCCTGCCCGTACTCGTCAGACATCGCTGCGCACCCCCTCCCGCGGCATCCGGTACTCGCCCAGCCGGGCCACCGCCTGGTGCAGGCGAGTGGTGAACTCCTCGATGTCGGTGTCGTGTTCGGCGGCCGCGGCCAGCAAGGAGCCGCCGCTGGCCGCGATCAGGAAGATCCAGCCGTGCTGGAACTCGATGACCGTCTGCCGCCACCCGGCGTCGTCTTGAACGCCCGCGAACCGGGACGTCACACGGCTGTAGGCGTGAATGCCCGTCATGGCCGCGGAGATGGTGTCCACGAGATCCCGGTTGATGCCCGAAGTCGCCCCGCGGGGAAGGCCGTTGATCCCGAGGAGCACGGCGTGCCGGGCTCCGCGCACGTCGGCGATCACCTCGTCGAGGTCGTCAAGGACCAGTCCCGAACGGTCGGCGCCCGCGTCCCGGGCCGTGCCGGCCGCGCCCTGAGGCGGCTCCTCCGCCTCCACACGCGGCGGCGCGGTCAGGTTGTTTCCCAGCCGGGCGACGAGCCGGTGCATACGGAAGGAGATCTGCTGGATGTCGACGTCGGGTTCCGCGGCGGCGGCCAGGTAGGCCCCCTGCCCCGCGCCGATCAGGAAGATCCACCCGTGGGAGAACTCAATGATCGTCTGGTGCCACTGCGGGTCCTCCACCGGCTCGATGAAGTGCGCCGTGGCCCGGCTGAGCGACTGCATCCCGGCCATGGCGGCGGAGATGGTCTCGACATCCCTCTCCAGCAGGCCGTCGGTGGCCCCGCGGGGGATGCCGTCCGCGGAGAGCAGGACGACGTGACGTGCCTTGGGCACATTGGTCACGATGTCCGTGAGCATCCACGACAGGTCGGTGGTCATGCGTCTTGGGACCCTTCGCTGGACGCGGAGTCGAGGTTGCGGCCCGAGAGCGTGCCTCGCTGCAGGGCACCGAGGGCGCCCAGACTGCGGCCGGAGGCGCGGCCCGCGTCCTGGCCCGCCCGGGACGGCGCGCGCCCGTCCTGACCCGAGACGCCCGCGACGGGCGTCTGCCGACTGGTCCGCTTGGGCAGCCCGTGCACCGTGCGGGGCCTGTCACCCGTCCCGCCGTCGGCCCCTCGGACGATGCTCACCGGGGTGGCCTGGTCGACCGGGGAGGGCTGCTCCTCCGTCCACAGCTCCTCGGGCAGCAGCACCACGGCGCGGACTCCGCCGTAGCGGGAGACACCGGTGACGTCCACCCGGAAGCCGTGCTGGCGGGCGAGGAGGCCGATCAGGGGGAAACCGAACTTCGGCTGGGTGCCCAGCTGCGACAGCCGCGGGACGAAGTCACCGGAGAGCAGGGCGCTGGCCCGCTGCCGGTCCTCGTCGTTCATGCCGACGCCGGCGTCGTCGATGATGATGCACAGGTTGCGCTGGACGCGCTGGAAGGTCACCTCGATCGGCGCGTCCTGCTGCGAGAAGCTCGCCGCGTTGTCCAGCAGCTCGGCCACCGCGAGGGAGACTGGCGAGACCGCGGACGCCTTCAGCGCGAAACCGGTCTGCTGCATGATCTCGACGCGGCGGAAGCTGCGGATCTGCGCCTGCGCGCTGCGCACCACGTCGTAGACGCTCGCGGCCCGGTTGCGGCGGCCGACCGGCGCACCGCACAGCACGGCGATGCCCTGCGACTTGCGCTGCATCTGCGCGTTGGCGTGGGTCACTTCCAGAAGATCGCCGAGCACCGCGTGGCCGCCGTACTTGCGCTGGAGCTCCTCCAGGACCGCCATCTGCTCGGCGGCCAGACCCTGCAGGAAGCGGGCCGAGCCCTTCAGCACCGCCTTGGTGCTCTCCTCGGAGGCCTCCTCGGCCTCCCGGATCGTGCCATCGAACTCCTGCTGGTACTTCTGCAAGGCGGCCTGAACAGACAGCACTTGGGTCTGGGCGGCGTTGAGCTGGCTCGTCAGCGATGCCTCGGTCTGTCGCTTTCTCTCCCCCAGGGCCCTGTTGCGGACGACGAGCACCACGATCACCGCGACGGCTATCGCCGTCACCGCAACCAGGCACCACGCAAGCACGTCTCGACTCATGGAAACCTTTCCCGACGCATGAAATGCAGACGTAGACGGATGCACTCCCCCGCGAGTACGCACCCGCGACACACACAGCGCCTGCCCGAGCGCGGTGGCGCGGAGAGCAGGCTGACCTCAAGTCAGCGCCTGAAGTGAGTGGATCAAGGTCGCAGATGCGGGGATGCTACCACCGGAAGTCACGCTTCCAAGAGCCGCCCTCCCCTTCCTGCGCAACTTCAACACGCCGTCTAATAGGTCAAGTTGGGGGAGCTGGAGCATGCTGCGGGAATGCCACGACGCCACCGGGCAACGTTCACGGAGAATTCACCCGGGAACGTCAGGTCGATCACCCGTATTGATCAGTGGTGAGGAGCCGTTCCGGTGCCGCAGGTCTTGACCGGTCCTTTCGCCTCCGGGCCGGTGCGATGTGCGAGTCTGGCAGGGGTGGCACGGGCCCAGGAACGGGATGGTGAAGATCCAATGCGCGAGGCGTATCACAAGGAACTAGAGACGATCACCGAGGCACTGGTCGAGATAGCGAACCTGGTCGGTTCGGCCATGGGGCGCGCCACCGGTGCCCTGCTCGACACCGACCTGCAGGTGGCGGAGCAGGTGATCTCCACCGAGGAGCGGATCGAGGAGCTGCAGCGGGACCTGGAGGAGCGGGCGATCGCGGTACTGGCCCGCCAGCAGCCGGTCGCCACGGACCTGCGGATGGTGGTCACCTCGCTGCGGATGAGCGCGGACCTGGAGCGCTGCGGTGTGCTGGCCCGGCATGTCGCCACGGTGGCCCGCCGCCGTTATCCCGCGCACGCCGTGCCGCAGGATCTTCGTCCCACGATCCTGGAGATGGGCCAGCTCGCCCAGCGGCTGATGGCCCAGGCCGCCGACGTGCTCATCACCCAGGACGTCGACGCGGCCCTGCGGCTCGAGCAGGACGACGACCGCATGGACGAGCTGCACCGCATGATCTTCCACCACCTGATGGACGACCGCTGGCACCACGGCGTCGAGACGGCCGTCGACGTCACCCTGGTCGGCCGCTACTACGAGCGCTTCGCCGACCACGCCGTCTCCGTCGCCCGCCGCGTGGTCTACCTCGTCACGGGCGAACGCGCCGACGACTACCTCCCCGACACCCCCCTGATGCCCTGACTGCTCGATCAAGTCCCCCTCAGGGCAGGGATGTTCGAGATTCCGTACCGCCACGGGTCCGCGGACGTTACCGTTCGGTAGACAGACGTTCCCGGAGGTGGCCCCATGACGCTCGACCGTGCCGCAGGACTGGCTGAGTCCGCACGGGCGCTGGCCGCCGGTGAGGTGACCTCCCGTGCGCTCGTCGAGCAGGCGCTGGCACGGATCGACGCGACGCAGTCCTCCCTCAACGCCTTTCGGGTCGTACGCGGCGAAGCCGCCCTCGCCGAAGCGGACGCCGCGGACCGGGAGTTGGCCGCCGGCGTCCGCAAACCGCTGCTCGGCGTGCCCGTCGCCGTCAAGGACGACATGGATGTGGCCGGCGAGCCGACCGCGTTCGGGTGCGAGGGGACGTTCCCGCCGGTGGCCCAGGACGGGGAGGCGGTGCGGCGGTTGCGGACCGCCGGAGCCGTCGTCGTCGGCAAGACCAACACCTGCGAGTTCGGGCAGTGGCCCTTCACCGAGGGCCCCGCGTTCGGCGCGACCCGCAACCCGTGGAATCCGGAGTACACCCCGGGCGGCTCCTCCGGAGGTTCGGCCGCCGCCGTCGCCGCCGGGCTCGTGCCCGCCGCACTGGGCTCCGACGGCGCCGGATCCGTCCGCATCCCCGCCTCCTGGACCCACCTGATCGGCATCAAGCCCCAGCGTGGCCGCATCTCCACCTGGCCCCGCGGCGAGTCCTTCCAGGGCATCACCGTCAACGGCACCCTCGCCCGTACCGTCGCCGACGCGGCCCTGCTGCTCGACGCGGCGAGCGGCAACCACGACCTCGACCCCCACCGCCCGGCCCGCATCGACGCCTCCGAGGCGGTCGGCCGCGATCCCGGCCGGCTGCGCATCGCACTCGCCCTCAAGCCGCCGTTCACCGCCCTGCCGGCCCGCCTGCAGCCGGAGGTGCGCCGACGCGTCGTCCAACTCGCCGAAAAACTCGGCTCCTTGGGGCACCTGGTGGAAGAGGCCGACCCGCCGTACGGCCAGATCGGGCTGACCTTCATCCCCCGCGCGACCGTCGGCCTCGCCGAACGCGTCCGCGAGGCCCCCTTCCCCGCCCTCCTCGACCGGCGCACCCGCGACGCCGCGCGGCTGGGGCGGCTGCTCGGTGGGGCACCGCTACGGGTGGCGCGGCAGCAGGAGGCGGTACTGCACCGTCGTATCGGCGCGTTCTTCCGCTCGTACGACGTCGTCCTCGCGCCCACCACGGCCGCTCCACCGCCGCGCATCGGCGCGATGCTGCCGCTGAGCGGGCTCGCCACCGACCGCGCGATGATCGCCGCCTGCCCCTACGCCTGGCCGTGGAACGTACTGGGCTGGCCCGGCGTCAACATCCCGGCCGGGTTCGTCGACGGACTGCCCGTCGGCGCCCAACTCCTGGGCCCCGCGGGCAGCGAACCGCTGTTGATCTCGCTCGCGGCGCAGGCGGAGGCCGAGTTGCGCTGGCACCAGGCGTGGCCGCCGCAGGTCGTCACCGATTCACCGGCGGCGTAGGCGGGGCGGGCCCGTACCCTGTGACCATGGACGATGCGTCGATGGTCGGGCTCATGGGGCGGGTCACCGGCACGGTCGGGCCCGGGCTGGTCGGCGAGGTGATCGTACGGGTGCGCGGCGGAGCCGAGCACTTCCTCGCGTATCCGGCCACCGGGACGGCGCGCATCGAGCGGGGCACGGTGGTGATGGTGGTGGAGTACCTGCCGCCGCGGACGGTCTACGTGACCGAGGCGTACGACGTCTGAGCCGCCCCCTCGCCCGGCTCCCTGACAACACGTGAGCCCGCTCCCGCGCAGGTGAGAGCCTGTTCAAGGGGGTGTGCGTCAAGAAAACGACAAGGATTCGCAGGCGTCTTCACCCCAGCGCCGCGCGGGAGCACACTCCCTTCGTTCGGTGCCGAGAGGGCACCATGCAAAGGGGGCGTATGCCGATGGTTGTCGGCGTCGTTGCGGGAGTGGTGGTCGCCGCCATTCTCGTTCTGATCGGTCTGTTCAAGGCGATGTGGCGTGTCGCGGAACCCAACGAGGCGCTGGTCATCTCCGGCTCCAAGCACCGTACCGAGGGCTTGGAGGAGGGCATGGGATTTCGCATCGTCACCGGGCGGGGCACCTTGGTGCTGCCCGGGGTGCAGGCGGTGCGCAAGCTCTCGCTCGACCTGAACGAGACCGAACTGCACGTGGACTGCGTGACCCACCAGGGCATCCCGCTCAAGGTGCGGGGCGTGGTCATCTTCAAGGTGGGCGACGACTTCGTGTCGATCGCCAACGCGTCCCGGCGGTTCCTGGACCAGCAGAAGCTGATGGCGGAGCGGGTGCACAACGTGTTCGCCGGTCATCTGCGGTCCATCGTCGGCGGGTTGACGGTCGAGGACATGATCCGCGACCGGGAGAAGCTCACCGCGCAGACCCGCGCCGCCTGCGGCACGGAGATGGAGAAGCTGGGGCTCATCGTCGACTCCCTGCAGATCCATGAGATCGAGGATCCCACCGGGTACATCCAGAACCTGGCGATGCCGCACGCGGCGGCCGTCCAGCGGGACGCCCGCATCGCCCAGGCGGAGGCGAACCGGCTGGCCACCGAGGCCGAGCAGCAGTCGTTCGCGCGGATGGCCGAGGCGACCCGGGACAGTGAGATCCTGCAGGCCGGCTACCAGGCCGAGCGGGACAAGGCGGCTGCGAAGGCGCGGCAGGCCGGTCCGCTGGCGGACGCGGGCGCACGGCAGGAGGTCGTCGTCCAGGAGACACGGGTCGCCGAACTCGAGGCGCACCGGCGGGAGCAGCAACTGCAGGCGGACGTCCGCAAGCCGGCGGACGCGAAGGCCTACGAGAAGCGCACGCTGGCCGAGGCCGAGCGTGACGCGCGGATCTCGGCGGCGCAGGCCAAGGCGAAGGAGACGGAGCTCGCGGCGGCGGCCGAGGCGACGCGGGTCAAGACGGCCGCGGGGGCCGAGGCCGAGGCGACCAAGACCCGGGGGTCCGCCACGGCGGCCGCCACCCGGGCCACGGGTGAGGCCGAGGCGGCGGCCGCGCAGGCGAGGGGTCTGGCGGACGCCGAGGCGACGAAGGCCAAGGGGCTCGCCGAGGCGGAGGCCATCAAGGCGCGCGCCGCCGCCCTCGCCGAGAACCAGGAGGCCGTCGTCGCGCAGCAACTGGCCGAGAACTGGCCGGAGATCGTGAAGGCGGGCGCGTCCGCCTTCGGCAGCGTCGACAACATGGTGGTGCTCAACGGGGCCGACGGCATGGCCGACATGCTCGCCAAGGCACTGACCATGGGCGGTACGGGCCTTGGCCTCGCCCGCCAGCTGCTCGCCTCGATGAACCAGAACTCCCAGCCCACGAACGGCACTTCCCCGTCACTGAACGGTATCGCGGCGCCGCCGTCGCAGAAGGTGCCGGTGGAGAAGGAGGGTTAGCGGACGGGGGTCCGCACAGCACACCCGGGGGTCCTCGGCTTCGAGGGCCCCCGGCCCGTGTGCGCCGCCGGTGCTCGCGGTTCGTGCCCCGTGTGCATCACGCGCCCTCTTGTCCGCCGCCGTCGTACCCGGCGAGCATCGCCCTGTATCCGGTCACGCGGTCACGGCCGCGACTCGAGGAGGACGCCCCGTGTTCGAGCCCCTGAAGAACCTCAAGGACAAGGCGGAGGACATCGCCGAAGCGCACGGCGAGGCCATCGGAGAAGGGCTGGAGAAGACGGGCGACATCATCGACGACCGCACGGACGGCAAGTACGGCGACCAGATCGACACCGGCGTGGAGAAGGCCAAGGACCTGGTGGAGCGGCTGCGCGCACAGGCCGCGGAAGAGTCCTCCGACTGAACCTGCCCGCGCACCGCCGTGCGGACAGACCTTAAGGTGCGTGCGTGACTGCGTTTACCGATGAGAACGTTCCCGGCCGCTGCGGCTCCAGTGCCACCACCGACGCCGATCCGCGCCAGGTGGGCGCGGTGCGTACCGAGTACTCCCCCGCGCATGACGGCGACCCCGACCCCGGCGAGATCGTGTGGACGTGGGTGCCGTTCGAGGAGAACGACGGCCGCGGCAAGGACCGCCCCGTCCTGGTCGTCGCCCGCGAGGCCACCGGCACCCTGCTCGCCGTCCAGCTGTCCAGCAAGCGGCACGACGACGACCGCGAGTGGGTCGCGATCGGCAGCGGGCCCTGGGACCGCTCGGGGCGTGACTCATGGGTCGACGTGGACAGGGTGCTGCGCCTGCACGAGGAGGGAATGCGCCGCGAGGCCTGTGCGCTCGACCGGGGACGGTTCAACCTGGTGCGGCAGCGGCTCGCGGAACGCTACGGGTGGAGCTGACCCGGCTGCCTGCCTCACACCGTCGAGAGGGCTGACCCCGGGCGATCTGCCGGCGGCCTCGCCTGTCTGACCATCCACCACCGCCGCCGCCCCGGCATGCGGATCAGCCGGGCGGGCTGAACAATCTCGCCGACTCGGGAACTCCGCCCGTCCTTCGTCCGTCTAGCCGGGTGGGTCCCCCGCAGCATCCCCCGTCTGCGGGGGACTCGCCGGCTTCCGGCGCGCGACAAGCGGGTTCGGCTACGGCTGGAGCCGGCGCTGCGGGAAGGCCCGTACGAACGCCGCTGTGACCATCTGACCGGCCGTGCGGTCCAGGATGCCGAACGTGATGTGCTCGAAGGTCCCGGCGAAGCGGCCGCCCGGGCCGAGCAGCGCGCGGAAGGCCCCCGCCACCTGCGCCGGGTCGTTCTGGAAGACTCCGCAGCCCCAGGCGCCCAGCACCAGGCGGCGGTAGCCCTGGGCCGCGGCCGTCTCCAGCACCCGCTCGGCGCGTGTCGTCAGGGCCCGCGGCAGCTCGGCGGCCCGCTCGGGCGCCGTACGGCGGACGACGCCGGCGTTCGGGGCCGCCGCCGTGAGGAAGCCGGCGGTGAACGGCTCGTCGAGCAGGCGGCCGCGGTCGTCGCGGAAGACGGGGACGGCCGGTGAGTGGATGACACGGTCCGTGTAGAACGGGTCACGGTGGGCGCGGTGGTGTTCGTAGAACTCCGGCGCCTGAAGCAGGCACGGGTAGAGCGCGGAGGCGCGGCACAGAGCCTCCTCCTGGGCCTGTGCGCCGTTCAGGAAGCCGCCGCCGGGGTTGCGGGCCGAGGCGAAGTTCAGCACCGCGACCTCGCCGCCGACCCGGCGGGCCGCCTCCGGACTGCTCTCGCCGGTTACCTCGAAGAACGTCTCGGCGGAAACGGCCCGCGGTGTCCGTATCGGATCGGGCCCGTACATGGCCGTACCGGCTCGGGCCGCCGCCACCGCCGCCGCGATGGACACCTCGCGTCCGTCGGGCGCGCGATACGTGCCCGCCGCCACGATCTGCTCGGTCTCGTGTGCGATGCCGCGCAGGCGCGCGCTCATGGCGCCACCCCCGTCGGCGCCATGTGCGCACCCCGTGCGCGCTCCCCCGTCGTGCTCATGAACGCATCCTGGGTGATGCTGGACATGCGGTGCAACGGAGTTTTCCGCTCCCGTGAACACCCTGGAAAACCGCAGGAAACACACGGATCGAGGAGATTACCGAGTCGGAACGTGCCGGTACGCACCCTTGTGCGAATCGACGCGAGGGTTTTGGGTGGGACGGGTGTCGCCGTCCGGGCGCCCCGGCGCTCCGGTCGACGGCACGGTGGAACCTCAGAAGGGATCCGACATGTCCGATTCAGCGACCGACTGCAGCGACTGTACGGAGCCTCGCACCGCCCTCACCGAAGCCGAGGTGGAGGCCCTGGTACGGGGCATATGTTTCAAGACCGGCCCGCCCCGAGGCGTCGGGGTCGAACTGGAATGGCTCGTCCACGAGCTGCGCGACCCGCGGCTCCCCGTGACACACGAACGACTCCGAGCGGCCTACGCCGCAGTGCGGACCGTGCCCCTGAGGTCGGCGCTCACCATAGAGCCCGGCGGCCAGCTGGAGCTGAGCTCGCCGCCCGCCGCCTCCCTGACGGAGTGCATCGGTATCGTGTCCGCCGACCTCGACGCCGTCCGTACGGCGCTCGCCGGGCACGGTCTCGGCCTGGCCGGCATCGGCCACGACCCCTGGCACTCCCCGCGCCGGTTCCTGCACGAGCCGCGCTACGACGCCATGGAGACCTGCCTGGACCGCACCGGTCCGGCCGGCCGCCGCATGATGTGCACCTCGGCGTCGGTGCAGGTGTGCCTGGACGCCGGGTACGAGGAGCCCGGTCCCCTCGGCCACGGACGGCGCTGGTGGCTGGCGCACCAGCTGGGCGCGGTCCTGGTGGCCGCCTTCGCCAACTCGCCGCTGGCCGACCGCGAGCCCACGGGCTGGCGCTCCACCCGGCAGCTGACCTGGATGGAGATCGGCGCCGACCGGGCGGGCGGACCCCCGCTGGAGGGCGATCCGCGTGCCGCCTGGGCCCGGCACGTCCTGGACTCGCCGGTGATGTGCGTACGGCGCGACGGCGGGCCCTGGGACGTTCCGGAGGGGCTGACCTTCCGGGAATGGACCAGGTCCGGGCGGCCGACCCGCGCCGATCTGGACTACCACATCACGACCCTGTTCCCGCCGGTCAGACCGCGCGGTTTCCTGGAGCTGCGCATGATCGACGCGCAGCCCGGCGAGGACGGCTGGATCGTCCCGCTCGCCGTGACCACGGCGCTCTTCGACGACCCCTGGGCCGCCGAGACCGCCTACCGCACGGTGAAGCCCCTGGCCGAGCGGGCCATGGCACTGCCCGCGCCGCACAACCCGCTGTGGCTGGACGCGGCCCGCTCGGGTCTCGCGGACCCCGAGCTGCACGAGGCGGCTATCACCTGTTTCGCCGCGGCGATCGAGGCGCTGCCCCGGATCGGCGCCACCCCCGAGGTCACGGCCGCCGTCACGGCGTACCGGGACCGTTATGTCGTTCAGGGCCGCACCCCGGCCGACGAGCTGCTCGATCGTGTGTACGACACGGCCGGGCGCACCCACGGGAAGGACCTCCGCACATGACCGACCCCGCCATCGACGCCGAGACGCTCCGTGAGCGGGCCCTGACCACCCTGATCACCGCGCGCGACCGCACCACGCTGCTGACCAGCTGCGTCGAGGAGCCCGACCTCACTGCCCAGCACTCGCCGCTGATGTCCCCGCTGGTGTGGGACCTCGCCCACATCGGCAACCAGGAGGAGCTGTGGCTGCTGCGGGGCGTCGCCGGCCGGGAGGCGATACGTCCCGAGATCGACGGCCTGTACGACGCCTTCGAGCACCCGCGTTCGGAGCGGCCCTCGCTGCCGCTGCTGCCGCCCGCCGAGGCCCGCGCCTACGCGGCCGAGGTGCGCGGGCGGGTGATGGACGTGCTGGAGCGCGCCGACTTCCACGGCACTCGGCTGACGGAGGCCGGCTTCGCCTTCGGGATGATCGCCCAGCACGAACAGCAGCACGACGAGACAATGCTGATCACCCATCAGCTCCGCAAGGGTCCGCAGGCCCTGACGGCTCCCGACCCGGAGCCGGTCCCGCTGTCCACCGGGCCTGCCGAAGTCCTCGTCCCCGGCGGCCCGTTCACCATGGGCACCTCCAGCGAGCCGTGGGCGCTGGACAACGAACGCCCCGCGCACCGGCGCGAGGTGGCTTCCTTCCACATCGACACCACACCGGTCACGAACGGCGCCTACCAGGCGTTCATCGACGACGGCGGCTACGACAACGAACGCTGGTGGACGGCGGAGGGCTGGGCGCACATCCGCGAACACTCCATCACCGCCCCGCTGTTCTGGCGCCGTCACGGCAAGCAGTGGCTGCGGCGCCGCTTCGGCGTCACCGAGGTCGTGCCGCCCGACGAGCCGGTCGTCCACGTGTGCTGGTACGAGGCCGACGCGTACGCCCGCTGGGCCGGGCGGCGGCTGCCCACCGAGGCCGAGTGGGAGAAGGCCGCCCGGCACGATCCGGCCGGGAACCGCTCGACGCGCTACCCGTGGGGCGACGCCGACCCTGCCCCGGAGCACGCCAACCTCGGCCAGCGGCATCTGCGCCCGGCCCCGGCGGGCAGCTACCCGGCCGGGGAATCGCCCCTCGGCGTACGGCAGTTGATCGGTGACGTGTGGGAGTGGACGGCGAGCGACTTCCTGCCGTACCCGGGCTTCGAGGCGTTCCCGTACAAGGAGTACTCGGAGGTGTTCTTCGGACCGGAGTACAAGGTGCTGCGCGGCGGCTCGTTCGCCGTGGACCCGGTGGCCTGCCGGGGCACGTTCCGCAACTGGGACTACCCGATCCGGCGGCAGATCTTCTCCGGGTTCCGCACCGCCCGGTCCGCGGGAGACGTCTGATGTGCCGTCATCTGGCGTATCTGGGCCCCGAGGAGCCGCTGGGCCGGCTCCTCGTGGAGCCCGCGCACAGCCTGTACCGCCAGTCCTGGGAGCCCCGGCGGCAGCGGTACGGGACGGTCAACGCCGACGGTTTCGGGGTGGGCTGGTATGCCGAGGGCGACCCGGTGCCGGCCCGTTACCGGCGGGCCGGACCCATCTGGGCGGACCTGTCCTTCGCGGACCTCGCGCGGGTGATCCGCACCGGCGCGCTGCTGGCCGCCGTACGCGACGCGACCCTCTCGGGCGCCGACGCAGAGGCCGCGGCGGCCCCCTTCGCCACCGGGCCCTGGCTGTTCAGCCACAACGGTGCCGTCAAGGGCTGGCCGCGGTCGCTCGCGCCGCTGGTGGAGAGCCTGCCCGCGGTCGACGTGCTGTCCCTGGAAGCTCGCAACGACTCGGCGCTCGTCTGGGCGCTGGTCCTGGCCCGGCTGCGGGCCGGCGACGAGGAGGGGCAGGCGCTGGCCGACACCGTGCTGGAGGTCGCCGAGGCGGCCCCCGGTTCCCGGCTCAACCTGCTGCTCACCAACGGCGAGACCATCACCGCCACCGCCTGGGGCGACACCCTCTGGTATCTCACCTCCCCCGGCCGCAGCACCGTCGTGGCCTCCGAGCCCTACGACGACGATCCGCACTGGCAGGAGGTCCCCGACCGCACCCTGCTCGCGGCGAGCCGCACCGACGTGCTGCTCACCCCTCTGAAGGAGCCGAGCGAGACCTTGGCCACCGCACCGTCGAAGGAGCCCCGTACGTGAGTCCGTTCCTTCTCACCCGCACCCTGCCCGAGGACGCCACCGACGCCGCCCTGCGCGCCGACGTCCAGCAGGGCCTGGCCGGCACGCCGAAGACCCTGCCGCCGAAGTGGTTCTACGACGCCCACGGCAGCGAGATCTTCGAGCAGATCACCGAACTGCCCGAGTACTACCCCACCCGCGCCGAACGCGAGATCCTCGTCGCCCGCGCCGGCGACATCGCCGCGGCGACCCGGGCCCGTACGCTCGTCGAACTGGGCTCCGGCTCCTCGGAGAAGACCCGGTACATCATCGACGCGCTCGGCGAACTGCACACCTACGTCCCCGTGGACGTCAGCGAGAGCGCGCTCACGCAGGCCGGGCACGCGCTCATCGCCGAACGCCCGGGGCTCCAGGTACACGCTCTCATCGCCGACTTCACGGCGAGTCTGGCCCTGCCGGACACGCCGGGTCCCCGGCTGATCGCCTTCCTGGGCGGGACGATCGGCAACCTGCTGCCGGTCGAACGGGCCGCGTTCTTCGCCGCGATCCGCTCCCTGCTCTCCCCCGGTGACGCGCTGCTGCTCGGCACGGACCTGGTCAAGGACGAGAAGGTGCTGGTGCGGGCGTACGACGACGCGGCCGGGGTGACGGCAGCCTTCAACAAGAACGTCCTGACCGTCGTCAACCGGGAACTGCACGCCGACTTCGATCCCGGCGCCTTCGACCACGTGGCCCTGTGGGACCGGGAGAACGAGTGGATCGAGATGCGGCTGCGCTCCCGTACCACCCAGACGGTGAAGATCCCGGCACTGGATCTCGCCGTCGACTTCGCGGAGGACGAGGAGCTGCGCACGGAGGTGTCGGCGAAGTTCCGCAAGGAGGGCATCCGCGCCGAACTGGCCTCCGCGGGGCTGGATCTGGAGCACTGGTGGACGGACGAAGAAGGGCGGTTCGCGTTGTCGCTGAGCGTGGTGCGCTGACCGCCGGACTCCTCAGTCCAGGCGGTTCAGGACCGCCGTGATGCGCCGGGAGGCCTTGCGGGCCTCGGTCGCCGGGTCCGCGCCGGTGAGCACCCGCGTCATGTACTGCTTGATCGGGTTGTCCTCCTCGACCGCGCCCCACTGCGGGGTGGCGGGGGTCGCCCGGCCCCGTGCGGCACCGGCCGCCATGGCCGCGACCCCCTCCTCACCGGCGACGTGCCTGGCGAGGGACCTCTTGTTGGGGACGTAGTTCATGGCGCGCGCCAGCTCGGTGTCCCACCGGGCGCCGGTGAGCGCGGCGACGACGGCCACCGCGCCGTCCTGGTCGCGGGTGTTGTTCGGTACGACGAGGTCGGAGCCGCCGATGAAGACGGCGCCGGGCCGCCCGGCGACCTTGCCCGGCACCGGGAAGAAGCCCAGCCTGCCCTGCAGGCCGGGGTTCTGCTGGACGACGGTGCGGGCCAGACCGGGCAGCGCGATGATCTGTGCGACCCGCCCCTTGGCGAACACGCCGGCCTGGGGCGGGTGTTCCTCGTCGGCGCCGGTCGGACCGTCGCCGAGTGCCTGCAGGCGCCGGTAGAAGTCCATGCCGCGCAGGGCGGCCGGGGTGTCCAGCGAGCCCCGCCAGCCGGCGCCGTCGCTGCCTCCGTCGTCCGCCAGGCCGCCCCCCTCCTCCCAGATGAAGCCGGCCAGGGTGTACCAGTCCTGTCCCGCGAGGTAAATGCCTTGATTACCACGGGAGTTGAGGCGTTCGGTGACGGTGAGCCACTCGTCGTGCGTGCGGGGCGGGGAGGTGATGCCGGCCTTCGCGAAGAGGTCCTTGCGGTAGATGACGACACGGTTGGCCGCGTACCAGGGGATGCCGTACTGGTGGGACATGAGCTGCCCCGGCTCGGCGAGGCCGGCCAGCCAGTCGCGGCTGCCCCAGTGCAGGGCCGACTCCAGTGTCAGGTCCAGCAGCCGGTCGTCCTCGACGTACTGCGGGACCTGGGTGTTGCCGACCTCGATGACGTCGGGGCCGGTGCCCGAGTCGTCGTCGAGCGCGCGCTGGACCTTCTGGCCGATGCCGCTCCACTGCTGGATGCGGATGTCCAGGCGCAAATGGCCGTTGTCGCGCTCGAACGCCTCGGTGAAGCGGTGCAGGAAGTCCGGCGAGGCGCTGTCCTTCATCAGCCACACGGTGACGGTGCGTCTGCCTCCCCCGCCCGGCATGAATCCGCACCCGCCGAGCAGGCCGAGGGAGGCGAGGGAGAGAAGGCTTCGACGTCTCACGGGGGGTCCTGTTCTGTCTGACGGACAGGGCGAAGGTCCCGGCGTGGGGGGACGAGCGGTAGCTCGTACGGGCGTGCCCGGGAGTTTGGTATGGACCAATACCGGGCGTCAAGGGGCGCCGTGGCAAGTAACCGGACGTCTCGCGCTCCGCCGCAGCTTGGGGCACGGTGGAGTGACGCGCGACACACGTGACGCTCCGGTCATCAGGGGCGTACGGAGAGGAGCACCCGCATGTCGAACCACACCTACCGGGTCACCGAGATCGTCGGCACCTCGCAGGACGGCGTCGACCAGGCCATCCGCAACGGCATCAGCCGAGCCTCCCAGACGCTGCGCAATCTGGACTGGTTCGAGGTGGTGCAGGTACGCGGCCAGATCGAGGAGGGAGAGATCGCGCACTGGCAGGTGGGCCTGAAGGTGGGATTCCGGCTCGACGAGTCCGACTGACGGACCGCTTTCACCGGGCCTTCCCCGAACCTCAGGTACGCCCCTCCCCCTCCTGCGCCTTCTTCAGCGCCGCGGAGGGGGCGGTCCAGCGTGCCCATACGACCCGGAACCCGGCCCGTTCCGCGTCCTCGCACACCAGCTCGTCGTCGTCCACGAACACCCGGATCTCCCGGGTACGGGCGAGACGGCGGAGGATCTCCAGCTTGGTACGCCGGGCGGGCCTGCGGTCGTCGTCGCGCCGCATGAACACCCGCCCTTCCGGCAGCCCTTGCGCCGTCAGCCACGCCAGCGTGTCCCGGCGGCAGCGCTCGGGCCGCCCCGTCAGATAGACCACCTCGCACTCCTTCGCGCTCTCCAGCACCAGCGCGATGCCCTCCACGAGCGGCGGGTCCTGCGGCGCGGCGGCGAAGAACGCGTCCCAGTCCCGCGGACTGCGCTCCAGGAAGCGCTGACGGTGGGCGGTGTCGGCGAGGGTGTTGTCCAGGTCGAAGACGGCGAGGGGACGATCACTGCTGTCGGTCACGCCCCCACCTTAGGCAGACACCTTCCGGCACTCACGCCCGCATGTGGCCGGCCTGCTCAGGCGTCCGGAAACCCGTCGAGCAGCAGCTGGGCGGCCACCTTCGCTCCGTCCGTGCGGACCCTGGCGGCCACGGACCTCGCGAGGTCCTGCGTCTCCGGCGTCAGGGCCGTCTTGAGGGCGGCGGAGAGGGACTCGACGGTCGGTGTCGGGCCGTCGTGGGCGGCGCCGATGCCCAGTTCGGCGACGCGGGCGGCCCAGCGCGGCTGGTCCACGATCTGGGGGACGATCACCTGGGGCGCCCCGGCCCGGGCGGCCGTCTGCGTGGTGCCCGCGCCTCCATGGTGCACGACGGCCGCGACCCGGCCGAACAGGGCCTGGTGGTTGACCTCGCCTCATTCGGGGGCCCTCAGATCTGCCAGGTGCTGGAGTACTGGATGTGCAGGCTTCCAGGTACATGGCGACGGGTCCGTACGGGCCAGGAGCCCGGATTGATCTCCACGCAGAAATGCCCCGCGTTCGGATGGCGGTGGAGATAGGACGGGGCCTCGTCGACGAGACCGCGGAGCGCGGTGCCGTACTCGCGGAACGCGGTGGAACTGCCCACGACGAAGAGCGTGTGCGCGGCGATGTGGAATGCGAGGTGGTCGCGGTACGCCGGGTGGTGTCGCCGCGCGTAGTCGATGGCGCTCTCGTCGGGGAAGTCCTCGGCCGGGGTGGCCGTCGTGTGCGGTTTGCCCACGCCGAGCCGTGCCCGGATCTGCTTCCACGAGGCGGTCGGGAACCGCAGGCTGTGGTGGACCAGCACCAGGTCCAGTGAGACCGGCTCCCCCTCACTCATGACGCCGTCAGGGACCGGGTTGGCCCGGATCGGCAGGTAGACCAGCGAATGGGCGGACCGGGCGGCCAAGGCCCACAGGGCGACGAGTGAGGCAGCGCCCGGCCGGTCCGCGTACATCGACAGCCAGTGACGGTCGTCGCGCAAGGCCAGTCGGGCCGGGGTCGAGTCGGCCCGGACCACCCGGAACTCGTTGCTCCCCAGCCGAACTCCGTGGATGTGCACCCGCTGTTTCACAACGAGCATCGGACCATGCCGGCCGCTCCCGACCCAATCGATTTCATCTCCGCGCGTCGGAGCAGGGGCAGGAATCCTGGGGTCCGTCAGGCGTTGAAGCTTTGTATGAGCTCCCTGATCGCCCGGACCCGCTTCTCCGTTCTCGACCGTTCCCGGACCCGCGAGGGGCACACCGACGCGGAGGCGCTGCGGGACACCGTGCGGCTGGCGCGGGAGCTGGAGGGGCTGGGATATCACCGCTTCTGGGTGTCGGAGCACCATGGCGTGCCCGGGGTCGCCGGTTCCGCGCCGACCGTGCTGGCCTCCGCCGTCGCGGCGGCGACTCGGACGATACGGGTAGGCACCGGTGGTGTGATGCTGCCCAATCATCAACCCCTCGTCGTGGCCGAGCAGTTCGGGGTGCTGGAGTCGCTGTTCCCGGGCCGGATCGACATGGGGCTGGGGCGGTCGGTGGGCTTCACCGACGGGGTGCGCAGGGCGCTGGGCCGCGACAAGGGGGACGCCGAGGACTTCGCCGGCCAACTGGAGGAACTGCTCGGCTGGTTCACCGGATCGTCCCCCACGGGCGTACACGCGCGCCCCGCCGAGGGGCTGTCCGTGCCGCCCTTCGTGCTGGCGATGGGCGAGGGCGCCGCGATCGCCGCCCGCGCCGGTCTGCCGATGGTCATCGGCGACCTCCGGAACAGGCAGCAGATGCAGCGCGGCATCGATCACTACCGTGAACGGTTCCGCCCCTCCTCCTGGGCCCGGGAGCCGTACGTCGTCATCTCGGGCACGATCGCGGTGGCCGGCTCGCCGGAGGAGGCGCGGCGGCTGCTGATTCCGGAGGCCTGGTCGATGGCGTACTCGCGCACGCACGGCACGTTCCCGCCCCTGCCGCCCGCCGAGCGCGTCGAGGCGCTGACGATGACCGAGAAGCAACGCGGCTTCTACGAGTCCGGGCTCACCGGCCATCTCGCCGGGACCGAGGAGCAGGTCACCCATGAGCTGGAGACGGTCCTGAAGGAGACGGGAGCCCAGGAGGTCCTGGTGACGACGAGCACGCACGACCGGACGGCCCTGCTGGACTCTTACCGGAGCCTGGCCGGAATCTTCGCCCGCCAGTAGTCACTGGGCAGTTGCCGATCCTGGCCGCCCTCAGCGGTGGGCGGGGGCGCCCGGTGTTTCGTTCGGCAGGGTGACCACGCCGCCGATCTCCTCGGGTACGTGGGCCAGTTCGGCAAGGAGCGTGAGTCTGTTGAGCAGGTCGTAGCCCTCGAGCACCAGCATGGGATCGCCCTGGTACGACTCGAGGTTGAGCACCGCGGCCTGCACGTTGCCCACCTCGGTGACCAGCATGGGTATGCCCGGGTGGCCGAGGACGCGTGCCGCGCCGGCGCGCTGGTACATGAGCGGCATCAGCCGGTACCCGCTGCCGTTGTCGATCGTTTCCAGGTCACTGTCGCTGAGCCGCAGAAGCTGCGTGCGCGCGTGGCTTGTGACGCGTTCGAGGGTGCGCAGGTCCTCGTCGGAGATCGCGAAGGCCCGTAACGCCGACCTCCGCGTTTCGCCGAAGGCCTCTTCGCTTCTCTCACGTCTGCCGAACATCGGCATGGTGCGGAACTCCTTCCGTGAGACAGCCCTCTCTGCGAGAGCCGTCTCCCCGCCGCCAAGATAATTGAATCGTGACACCTCAGACCGGGTGCCATGCCGAATATGCCCGTGCTCGGGCAGGGCACGGCCGTCGCGTGCGTCGCTCGCATAGAATTACGGAGTTTGTCCCGCCCTGGTCGACGTCCGTACGGAGTCCCCGCATGTCGAGCCCACACGACCCGTACGTCCGTGTCCGCGGAGCCCGGGAGCACAAAGTCAAGGGCGTGGACGTCGACATTCCCCGGGACGTGGTGGCGGTGTTCACGGGGGTGTCCCGGTCGGGGAAGTCCTCGCCGGCGTCCGGCACGATCTACGCCGAGGCGCAGCGGCGTTACTTCGAGTCGGTCGCCCCGTACGCCCGCCGGCTGATCCACCAGGCGGGCGCGCCCAAGGTCGGCGAGATCACGGGGCTGCCGCCGGCGGTCTCGCTCGAACAGCGCCGCTCGGCGCCGACCTCCCGCTCCTGCGTCGGCACGGTCACCAACTCTCCAACTCGCCGCGCATGCTCTTCTCCCGCGCCGGCGACTACCCGCCGAGCGCCTCGACTCCGACTCCTTCTCCCCCAACACGGCCGTCGGAGCCTGCCCGGAGTGCCACGCCGTGGACCGGCCCTGGCGTGCACTGCCCGCCGAGCAGCGGGAGTGGATCCTGTTCACCGAGGAACAGCCGGTCGTCACCGTGCACCCGGTGCGGGACGCGGACCGTATCCAACGGCCGTACCAGGGCACGTACATGAGCGCCCACCGGTATGTCATGAAGACCTTCTCGGACTCCAGGAGCGCGACCCTGCGCGCCCGGGCGGAACGCTTCCTTACCAGCGCTCCCTGTCCGGTCTGCGGCGGCAGCAGGCTGCGGCCGAGTCGACGAACGACACAAGCCTGCCGACCCCGCGACCCGCCGCCGCGGCGCGTGTCCGGTGCGGCGGCCCGGCCTGACCTGCCTCGTACCCTGTCCCCGTGTCAGCCTCCCGTCTCCACCGTGTCGCCGTCCTCGTGCTGGAGGGTGCCAAGCCACTCGACGTCGGGATTCCCGCCCAGGTCTTCACGACGCGGGCGAGCATGCCCTACGAGGTGCGGGTGTGCGGGGCGGCACCGGGGCTCGTCAACGGCGGCGACGGGCTGTCGTACTCCGTCGCCGACGGCCTCGACGCGCTCGCGTGGGCCGACATCGTGTTCATCCCCGGATACCGCTTCCCGGACCGCGAGGATCCACCGCGGGCCGTCGTCGACGCGCTGATCGCCGCCCATGAGCGGGGCGCGCGGCTCGCGGCCATCTCCACCGGTGCCTTCGCCCTCGCCGCCACCGGACTGCTCGACGGCAGACGCGCGACCACGCACTGGCACTACACGCGGGCGCTCGCCGCGAAGCATCCGCGCGTCAAGGTCGACGAGAACGTGCTCTTCGTCGACGAGGGCAGCGTCCTCACCTCGGCCGGGGCCGCCTCCGGCATCGACCTGTGCCTGCACATCCTGCGCGGGGATCTCGGCGTGGCCGCCTCCAACCACGCCGCCCGGCGCCTGGTCGCCGCCCCCTACCGCAGCGGCGGTCAGGCGCAGTACGTGCCGCGCAGTGTGCCCGAGCCGCTGGGTGAGCGCTTCGCCGCCACCCGGGAGTGGGCGCTGCGCCGGCTCGACGAGCACCTGAGCCTCGACGTGCTGGCCCGGCACGCGGGGGTGTCGGCGCGCACCCTGTCCCGGCGCTTCGTCGAGGACACCGGTTACACACCGATGCAGTGGGTGATGCGCGCCCGCATCGACATGGCCCGTGAGCTGCTGGAACGCTCGCAGCGCAGCGTCGAGCAGATCGCGGCCGACGTGGGGCTCGGTACGGGGGCGAACCTGCGGCTGCACTTCCAGCGGATCCTCGGCACCACGCCCAGCGAGTACCGGCACACCTTCGCACGAGGCGAGTGACCTGTCGCGGCCGGCCTGGCGGGATCCTTTTGAACCATGGCGATCGCGCCGCTGTCCCGGACGGATGCCGCGAGCGACCCTGGGGGCGAACCCAAGGGACGACTTCAAAGGTGGAACACCCCTCATGACGCGCATCGCCATCAACGGATTCGGCCGCATCGGACGCAACGTGCTGCGCGCCCTGCTCGAACGCGACAGCACTCTCGAGATCGTCGCCGTCAACGACCTCACCGAGCCCACGGCTCTGGCGCGCCTGCTCGCCTACGACAGCACGGCCGGCCGCCTCGGCCGCCCGGTCACCGTCGACGGGGACACCCTCGTCGTGGACGGCCGGCGCATCCGGGTGCTGGCCGAGCGTGAGCCGGCCCAGCTGCCGTGGGCCGAGCTCGGCGTCGACATCGTGCTGGAGGCGACCGGCCGCTTCACCTCCGCCAAGGCCGCCCGCGCCCACCTCGACGCCGGCGCGCGCAAGGTGCTGGTCAGCGCCCCCTCGGACGGCGCGGACGTCACTCTCGCGTACGGCGTCAACACCGACGCCTACGATCGGGAGCTGCACACCGTCGTCTCCAACGCCTCCTGCACCACCAACGCGCTCGCTCCGCTCGCCGCGGTGCTCGACGAACTCGCAGGTATCGAGCACGGCTTCATGACGACCGTGCACGCCTACACGCAGGAGCAGAACCTGCAGGACGGGCCGCACCGCGACCCGCGCCGGGCGCGGGCCGCGGGCGTCAACATCGTGCCGACCACGACCGGCGCCGCCAAGGCCATCGGTCTGGTGCTGCCGGGCCTCGACGGCAAGCTGTCGGGCGACTCGATCCGGGTGCCGGTGCCGGTGGGTTCCATCGTCGAGCTCAACACGACCGTCGCCCGTGACGTGACGCGCGAGGACGTGCTGGCGGCCTACCGTACGGCGGCCGAGGGACCGCTCGCCGGGATCCTGGAGTACTCCGAGGACCCGCTGGTCTCCTCCGACATCACCGGCAACCCCGCCTCCTCGATCTTCGACTCGGCGCTCACCCGCGTCGACGGCCGGCACGTCAAGGTGGTCGCCTGGTACGACAACGAGTGGGGCTTCTCCAACCGCGTGATCGACACGCTGGAGCTGCTCGCGGCCGGCTGACGACCCGTCAACACCCATGCCACCCCCCTGCCCACCCCGCCCCCGGGGTGGGCAGGCGTTTTCACTCCGGCCCCGACTTCACTCCTGCCCCGACGCCTTTCGGGCCACGCTCTCCAACTGCTGCCGGTACTCCGCCCACCAAGCCGTGTCCCCCTGCGGCATGCTGGTGTTGTTCTCGTTCATCCCGACTGCTCCGTCGATGAGTTCGCGGATGATGTCGGCGTGCCCGGCGTGCCGGTGGGTGTCGGCGATGACGCGCACGATCGCGTGGTGCAGGGTCACCTCGTCGGCGCCGCTGGGCCACCAGGGCACCGTGCCGACCGCGTCCAACTCCAGTTCCGCCAGCGTCGCGTCCGCGTGCGTCCACGCGCGGCGATAGCGGGCGACGATCTCCTCGCGCGACTCGTCGGCCCTGGCCCACATGTCGGCGTTGGCGTCCGCGCCCTCCCCGAAGAGGGGTTTTGGCAGATCGGAAGGCTGCCCGAACGTGTCGCCCAGATAACCGAGTTCGACAGACGTGGCGTGCTTGACCAGGCCCAGCAGATTGGTGCCGGTGGGTGTGAAGGGCCGGCGGATGTCATACTCGGACAGACCCTCGAGCTTCCACAGCAGCGCGTCCCGGGCGTTCTGCAGATAGAAGCGAACGACGTCCTTGGGGTCGGATTCGATGCTCATGCGGCCAGTCTGCCTGGGCGATGATCTCTGTCCACCGAATACGGGACACCGTCCCGGCCCGTACGGTGACCTGTCCTCGCCGGTCATGAGCGCAGCAGACATCGCGGCCGTGGCCCACCTGAACCTTGCGTATCCAGAGAGGTTCGCGGAGCGGCAGGTCCACATCCAGCCGGTCGGCGACGTGAGCCGCCATCTGCGCGGCTGAGGCGGCCGGTCGCGCGGGCGGCGGCTCGTGAGCCGAGCGTGTGGTTACTGCGTCACCACCTTGCCGCCGAAGGTGACGGCGAGCTTTCCGTCCGAGGCGAACGACCAGCCCAGTGCGCCGGAGTAGGAGGAGCAGCGGGAGCCGTTGGTGCCGGTCCAGAACTGGTTGGAGCTGTCGGCGTCGCCGACGGTCTTGTCGTTCGAGCCGCTGACGGAGAAGCGGCACGAGGTGTTGCCCCGGAACGCCGAAGTCCCCGCGTCGAAGGAGAAGTTGCGCTGGGCGTTGTCGATGCTCGCGTTGCCCGTGACGGTCATCGTGCCCGGGTTGCTGTTGTAGGTGAACCCGTGATGGCCGTTGCGGTAGGCGATGTTGTGCTGGACGACGTGGCCGACGGCGATGTCGTCGCCGCCGAGCTTGTAGCCGTTGCGGTCGCCGTTGCCGCTCTGACTGCCGTCGCTGAGGGTGCCGTTGTCGTAGGACAGGGAGTACTCGATGGTCACCGGCCCGATGGCGCCCGTGTCGGTCTTGGTGAAGAGGTCCCAGCCGTCGTCGATGTTGTTGTGGGAGACGTCGTAGCGGAAGCCGTTCCCGGTGCCGGTGGTCAGCTTCGCCGCGAAGCCGTCTGCGTCCTCGCCGTCGGGGTCGGCGTTGTCGTGCGACTCCGAGCTGACGACGAGGTTGTTCGACGGCCACTGCGAGCTGGGCGTGGTGGAGGCGATCCGGCCCAGCTGCAGTCCGTGTCGCGGTTGTACGCCGTCACCGTGCGCTCGACGACGTTGTTGCCGCCGCCGACGTAGATCCCGTTGTCGCCGGCGCGCTCGACGGTCAGCCCGTACAGGTGCCAGTAGGTGGCGTTCAGCTGGATACCCCGGTTGGACGAACTCTCGCTCTGTGCCGAGAAGTCGAGCACGGGAGTCTCACCCGGATGGGCGGACAGGGTGGTGCGGCCGCCGGAGGTGCCGTCCTTGCCGGCCGGGATCGTGACCGTGGAGGAGTAGTTGTACGTCCCGCCGCGCAGGTAGATCGTGCCGCCGGCGGTGATCCGGCTGATCGCCGAGGTGAGCGTGGTCGGCGCCGACTGCGTGCCGGCCGCGCTGTCGGTGCCGCTCGGCGAGACGTACAGCACGGTGCCGGCCGCCGCGGAGGACATGTCCGCGTCGAGGTAGTCGACGTTGGGCAGGCCCGCGGAGGTGGTCGGGGCGAGCCGGACGGTGTTGGAGCCCGCGGCCACCGGCACGGTGAGTGTCTCGGTCGACGATGCCGACCAGGCGCCGGTGGTCCCGAAGGCCGCCGTGCCGGCGCTCACGCCGTCGACGCTGACGGAGGCGGGGCGCGCGGTGGTGGTGCCGTTGGCGAAGCGGATCTGCAGGGTCGCCGTGCCCGATGCGGGTACGGTCACGGTGAACTGCGCGTACGCGCCTGACGCGTTGGTGCCGTTGCAGAAACCGCTGCCCGAGAAGCCGGTCCCGTCGGAGTCGACGGTGCCGGTGCACACGGCCGAGGAGCTCTCGGCCTCGTAACGGGTGGGGGCTGCCTGCGCGGTGGTGCCGGACAGGGCGACAAGGGTGCCTGCGATCAGGCTGACGCACGCGATGAGGGGTCTCGGATTCATCGTTGATCTCCAGGACGGTTGGGGCGTCTGACGGAGGCACGAAGAGACAGACAGATGGAAAGCGCTTTCTCGCGGACCGTAAAACCGCCGCCCCGAGCCCGTCAATAGTCCCGGTGCTTGTTTCGCATTCACATAGATGGACGAGAGGTGGAGGGTGGGCACGCCATCGGGCGTGCACTGAGTTCCCGCACCTTTAACCCGTCCTCCACTCCCACAGAACGATCTCCTGTCAGGGTCGCGACAGACTGGGGTAACCAGCGGTAACTTCAATCACTGGCTCACCGCAACCGCTTTCACTCCCCCAGGAGACACACCCCCATGCGCAGACTCCTCGCCTGCCTGGCGGCGGCAGCCGCCGCCCTCGGCGGGCTCACCATGGCGGCGCCCTCCGCGGCCGCCGCCGACTCGGGCAGCTTCAGCGTGCTCAGCTACAACGTCGCCGGCCTGCCGCAGAGCCTCTCCAGCGCGTCCACGCCCCGCGACACCAGCACCACGGCGATCGGCCAGCGAATCGCGCCGTACGACATCGTGCACGTCGAGGAGGACTTCAACTACCACGCGTACCTCTACGCCGGCGACACCACGCACGCCTACCGCACGCCGACCAGCGGCGGGGCCGGCATCGGCAGCGGGCTCAACACCCTGTCGAAGATCCCGTACGACACGGACGACTTCGAGCGGGTGCACTGGAACTCCTGCCAGATCGACTCGGGTGACTGTCTGACCCCCAAGGGCTTCACCTTCATGCGCGAGCGTCTGGCCGAGGGCGTCTACGTCGACTTCTACAACCTGCACACCAACGCGGGCACCAATGACGGCGACGAGGCCTCCCGCGCCGACAACCTCAACCAGCTCACCGCCTTCATCAAGACGCACTCGGCGGGCAACGCCGTGGTGGTCATGGGCGACACCAACACCCGCTACACCCGCACGGCCGACACCATCGCCGAGTTCGCCTCGTCCAACGGGCTCACCGACGCCTGGGTCCAGCTGGTCCGCGGCGGCACCCCTCCGGCCAAGGGCAGTGACGCGCTGGTCTGCGACCAGTCCGGCGCCACCGTGCCCAACACCTGCGAGGTCGTCGACAAGGTCCTCTACCGCGGCAGCAAGCTCGTCTCGCTCAACGCGACCTCGTACAACAACGAGCACGCCAAGTTCCTCACCGACGACGGGCTCATGCTCTCCGACCACGACCCGATCACGGTCGGCTTCACCTGGTCGCGCAACTCCGCCTTCCAGCTCAGCGACCAGTTCGGGGGCCCGCACGGCGACTACTACAACGACATCGACAGCGTGCCGGCCGGCGCTCGCGCCACCACCATCGGCCTGCGCTCCGGCTCCCGGGTCGACCAGATGAACCTCACCCTGGCCAACGGCACGACGCTCGCCCACGGCGGCACCGGCGGGACCGCGTCCTCCCTGGCCCTGGGCAACGGCGAGTACGTCACGACCGCCTACCTGTGCCAGGGCTCGTACAACGACCACACCCGTGTCTTCTACGCCAAGTTCACCACCAACCTGGGCCGTACCCTGGCCGGTGGCACCACGACCTCCGACTGCGTGACCCGCACCGCGCCGTCGGGCTGGCAGATCGCCGGCTTCCACGGACGCTCGGGCGACGAGGTCGACAAGATCGGCTTCATCTACACCCAGCGCTGACGCGGCCGGCGTCCGGGGCGGTACGTGCACCCGCCGCCCCGGACGCCGCCTCGCCGGCGTCATCGCGTGGTGAGCATCCCGGCGACGAGCTCCCGAGGCAGGCCGTGGGTGTCGTGGAGGTAGCCGTAGTCCTCGTCGGTCAGCGGCCGTTGGAACTCCGGCCGCGACAACACGCGCCGCCCGCGTTCGAGAAGCCGGGTGAACCTCCGTTCCTCGTCGAGGAGTTGGTCACGCACGGCCTCGACGCCACGTGACTGGCGGAAGTGGTCCAGCGTGTGGCCGATCGGCTCCGGAGGCAGGTCGGCGAGGGTGCGGGTGGGGTCGTCGCGCCGCAGGGTGGTGAGCAGACGGCGGATCAGCCGCCGCAGGACGTAGCCACGGCCCGTGTTGGAGGGCCGTACTCCGTCGCCGAGGACGACGACGGCCGAGCGCAGGTGGTCGCAGACGAGGCGGACCGACGGCTCGTCGTCCAGGTGCCACAACGAGGGCACGGTCCGCATCCACGGCTCGAACAGGTCGGTCCCGTAGACGGAGTCGTGCCCCTGCAGGACGGTCACCAGGCGTTCCAGGCCCATGCCGGTGTCGACGGCGGGCTGCCGCAGCGGCTCCAGGGTGCCGTCCTGGCGGCGGAGGTGGCGCATGTGGACGTGGTTCCAGATCTCCACCCAGCGCGGGTCGGTGGTCGGCGTGCCCTCGGGCGGCGTGCCGGGACCACCGGTCCACACGAAGATCTCGGAGTCGGGGCCGCACGGGCCGACCGGGCCGTTGGACCACCAGTTGTCCTCGCCCGTCGGCTCGACGGGGACGCCCGACTGCCGCCAGGTGCGCAGGGAATGGGTGTCCGGGCCGACCTGGTCGTCGCCGCCGAAGACGGTGGCGTACAGCCGCTCGTGCGGGATGCCGAAGCCGTCCCGCAGCAGCTCGTACCCCCATCGCAGGCTCTGCGAGTGGCCGTAGTCACCGAGGGACCACGAGCCGAGCATCTCGAACACCGTCAGATGCGTCGAATCACCGACCTCGTCGAGATCGGTCGTGCGCAGACAGCGCTGGACATTGACCAGGCGCCGCCCCTGCGGATGCGGACGGCCGAGCAGATGGGGGGTGAGCGGGTGCATGCCGGACGTGGTGAACAGCACCGGGTCCGAGGGCGGCGGCAACAGTGTGCTGCCGGTGACGAGTTGGTGTCCGCGGTCCTGGTAGAAGTCGGTGAAGGTCCGAATGACCTGGTCCGTGTTCATGTTCCTGTGCATGTTGCTGTTCATGGCGGTCTTCCTTCGGATCACGGGGACCGGAAAGAACCGCGCGAGAACACGGGAGTCACTTACGAGAACGCCCCGGCGGTCCGTTTCCGGCCGCCGGGGTGTGTGGTGAGGTCAGGCGTCGGCAGCCGGCGAGCTGGTCGCTCGCGCGGCTGCGGTGCTGGTTCGCCTGATGACGTTCATGACCTCGACGCTAGCAGCTGCGTCACGCCCGGGCCTCGGAATTTCCGACCGCCGACACCGACCGCCGTGGAGGACGCGGTCACCCGGATCTGCCGGGACGGACCCAGAGCCCCCGCCCCGGCAGTTCGGGCGGAGGCGGGTGGAGGCGGGTGGTCAGGCCACCAGTGCCGCGTGGGTCCAGTCGGGCTGGGCTGTGGCTCCGGGCTGGGCCGCGCGGGCCAGGGAGCGGCGGTCGGGGTGGGTGCCGGGCGGGATGAGGGGCTGGACGTCGACCTCGGCCACCAGGCCGCGGGTGAGGACCACCCGCCACACCGAGGCCAGCAGGGAGTCGTCCCCGATGAAGGCCGGGGCCGTGCTCGCCGAGCCCTCGGTCATCCGGTAGCGCAGGTGGACGGGCTGGACGGGCACGTCCGCGTCGAGGGCGGCCTGGAAGACGGCCCGGCGGAAGCTGCCCTGGGCGCGGCCGCACCAGGTGCTGCCCTCGGGGAAGACCCCGACGGCCTGCCCGTCACGCAGCGCGTCCGCGATGCGGGCGACCGTGCCGGGCAGGGCACGCAGCCGGTTGCGGTCGATGAACAGCGCGCCGCGGGCCGCGACGGGACCGGCCACCGGCCAGTCCCGGATGTCGGACTTGGCGAGCATCCGGGCCGGTCGGACGGCGGCGAGCAGCGGGATGTCCATCCAGGAGATGTGGTTGGCGACCAGCAGCAGGCCACCGGTGGGGACGGTGGTGCCGGTGATCCGGACCCGGACCCCTGCGGCCCGTACGATCCACCGGCACCACCGCCTGACCCACTCGGCGGGGATCCTCCCGCCGAGCGGCGACAGCACGATCCCGGTGAGCATCAGGACCGTGACCGCCGCGAGCCGCAGCACGGCACGGGGTACGGCCGTGGCGGACGCCGTCGCCTCTATGCAGGCCCGAGGGGTACAGGGCGCGCTGGGCTGCCAGACACTCATCAGGCCGGCACGAGGGACAGGAAGTGCCGCAGGTAGCGCGGGTTGACCCGGCGCATCGACAGCAGCACGTACAGGTCGGCGACCCCGAAGTCGGGATCGTGGGCGGGCTCGGCGCACACCCAGGCGCCGAGGCGGAGATAGCCGCGCAGGAGGGCCGGGAGTTCGGCCGGGGCGGCGGGGGCGGCGGCGTTCGGGACCCAGGGCAGCAGGGGCCGTACGCGGTACTCCTGCGGCGCCAGGTGCTTGGCCCGCACCCGGTCCCAGGTCGCGGAGGCGAGCGCGCCGCCGTCGGCGAGCGGGATGGAGCAGCAGCCGGCCAGCCACTCGTGGCCGCGGTCGACCATGTAGCGGGCGATGCCGGCCCAGATCAGGCCGATCACGGCGCCGTCGCGGTGGTCGGGGTGGACGCAGGAGCGGCCGACCTCGACCAGGCCCGGGCGGATCGCGTCGAGCGGGGTCAGGTCGAACTCGCTCTCGGAGTAGAGGCGTCCGGCCACCGCGGCCCGCTCGGGCGGCAGCAGCCGGTAGGTGCCGACGACCTGCCCGGTGGTCTCCTCGCGGACCAGCAGGTGGTCGCAGTAGGCGTCGAAGGCGTCGATGTCGTGGCCGGGCTGCGGGGAGGACAGCAGGGCGCCCATCTCACCGGCGAACACCTCGTGGCGCAGCCGCTGCGCGGCGCGTACGTCGGCCTCGTCGCGGGCCAGGGAGACGGTGTAGCGGGTGGGGGCCGCGGGCTTGGGGGGACGGTCGAGGGTCGTTACGCCGGTCATGGCTCTCTCCTGGTCACGGGCCGGGTCGGCGGAGCGGGGAGCAGACCCGGGGCGTGCGATCTGCCGCCCCTGTTCTTCCGATGCCGGCTGACCTTCGCGTGACGGGCGCAGAGAGCGTTGATGTGCGGTTGTTGAACGGCTCGGACGGTACCGGTCAGTTCGCCGGTGCGCAGTGCTCCAGCCATCTGCCGGTCTCCGCCCGGTCGAGCACGCGCTCCAGGACGAGGTCTCCGGCCATGCCGGGGAAGAACCGGCCGGCGGGCCAGCCGCGGGCGTACGGCGGCGGGTCGAGGACGAGGAGTCGTACGCCGTCGACGACGGGGATGTCGGAGGGAGTTCCCTCGTTCCACACCCATTCCCCGCCCGGGGTGGCGAGGTTGAAGGAGCCGGTCGTCGGCACCTGGCCCGGCGCGTCACGGCACACGGCGACCTCCTGCGCCGAGGGTGCGTGTCCGGGCACGTGGCCGCCGCCGACGAGGGCGTCGGCGAGGAGGGTGTGGAGCTGGAAGTTGTCGCCGATGCCGGACATGCGCAGGGCGTAGCCGGTGCCGGTCGGGCGGTGCAGCACGATCAGGGGCTCGTCGTCGAGGACGAGCAGGGCGTAGTGGAGGCACTTGAAGTCGTGTCCGGAGGCCTCCTGTACGGGGTGCAGCGCCCGCAGGAGATCCGTGCGCCGGGCGGCGCCCGGTCCGGTGCGGACGGCCGGGTGGTTGAGCATGGCCACGGACGCCATCTCCCACTGCGGGAGCGTGCACCAGCCCACCGCCGCGTCCTGGCCGACCCGTTGGAGGGCCTCCTCGTCCACCGAGTCCGGCTCCGGCATCTCCCCGCCGCCGGTCGCTTCCCAGCGTGCGCAGAACTCCCCTGCCGCGCCCAGTGCTTCAGCGAGCCCGTCGAAGATGTGGGGCGCGCAGTCGGTCGCGTCCGCACCGCGCTCGACACAGGCTCCGATCAGTACGGCGATCAGGCCGGAGGGACCAGGTGGCACCTGCGGCAGCAGTGCCGCCAAGCGCGGCCCGGCCTCGTGGAACTCGTCGTCGGTGGCGTCCGCATAGCACTCCTGTATCTCCCGCACGGCGCGCTGCGAACGCTCCCCGTCCTTCTCCCGCACAGCGGCCTCGAACCCGGCGACGGCCTCGAGAAACCGCTTCCTCCCCTTGCGCCCGAAGATCATGCGCGAACCCTACACACCCCGGACAGGCGAGACGGGGCCGGGGAGCACCTCCCGACCCCGCCCGTCCGCACCTTGAGGCGAACGTCTTCATGCCCGGGTGGCCGCTACCTCTTCGCCACCTTCCGCGTGGCGCGCAGCCACTCCTTGTTCATGCTCGTGATCGACACCAGCGGGATGCCCTTGGGGCAGGCAGTGGCGCACTCCCCGGCCAGGGTGCAGCCGCCGAAGCCCTCTTCGTCCATCTGCGCCACCATGTCCAGCACCCGGGTCTCCCGCTCGGGCGCGCCCTGCGGCAGGACGCCCAGGTGGTTGACCTTGGCGGAGGTGAACAGCATCGCCGCGCCGTTGGGGCAGGCGGCCACGCAGGCCCCGCAGCCGATGCACTCGGCGTGCTCGAAGGCGAAGTCGGCGTCCGGCTTGGGCACCGGTGTGGCGTGCGCCTCGGGGGCAGCGCCGGTCGGCGCGGTGATGTAGCCGCCGGCCTGGATGATCCGGTCGAAGGCCGAGCGGTCGACGACCAGGTCCTTGATCACCGGGAAGGCCGCGGCCCGCCACGGCTCGACGTCGATCGTGTCGCCGTCCTTGAAGGACCGCATGTGCAGCTGGCAGGTCGTGGTGCGCTCGGGGCCGTGCGCGTCGCCGTTGATGACGAGCGAGCACGCGCCGCAGATGCCCTCACGGCAGTCGTGGTCGAAGGCGACCGGGTCCTCGCCGGCCAGGATGAGCTGTTCGTTGAGGACGTCGAGCATCTCCAGGAACGACATGTCGGAGGAGATGCCGTCCACCTCGTACGTGGACATTGCGCCGTCGGCGTCGGCGTCGCGCTGCCGCCAGACGCGCAGGGTGAGCTTCATGCGTAGCTCCGCTGGGTGGGATGGACGTACTCGAAGACCAGGTCTTCCTTGTGCAGGGTCGGAGCCTCGCCGGTGCCGGTGAACTCCCAGGCGGCCGCGTAGGCGAACTCCTCGTCCCTACGGGCCGCTTCGCCGTCCGGGGTCTGCGACTCCTCGCGGAAGTGGCCGCCGCAGGACTCGGCGCGGTGCAGCGCGTCGAGGCACATCAGCTCGGCGAGCTCGAGGTAGTCGACGACGCGGTTCGCCTTCTCCAGCGACTGGTTGAATTCCTCGCCGGTACCGGGCACCTTGATGCGCCGCCAGAACTCCTCGCGGATCTGCGGGATGCGCTCCAGGGCCTTGCGCAGACCGGCGTCCGTGCGGGCCATGCCGCAGAACTCCCACATCAGCTCGCCGACTTCGCGGTGGAAGGAGTCGGGGGTACGGTCGCCGTCGACCGACAGGAGCAGGTTGAGCCGGTCCTCGGTCTCCGCCAACACATCTTGTACGACCGGGTGTTGATCGGTCACCGGCTCCTGGTGCGGGTTGCGGGCGAGGTAGTCGTTGATGGTGGCCGGGAGGACGAAGTAGCCGTCGGCCAGGCCCTGCATCAGCGCCGAGGCGCCCAGCCGGTTCGCCCCGTGGTCCGAGAAGTTGGCCTCGCCGATCGCGAACAGGCCGGGGATCGTGGTCTGCAGGTCGTAGTCGACCCACAGCCCGCCCATCGTGTAGTGCACGGCCGGGTAGATGCGCATCGGCACCTCGTACGGATCCTCGTCGGTGATCCGTTGGTACATGTCGAAGAGGTTGCCGTACTTGGCCTCGACGGCCTTTCGCCCCATCCGCCTGATCGCGTCGGCGAAGTCCAGGTACACGCCCTGTCCGCCGGGGCCCACCCCGCGTCCCTCGTCGCACACGTTCTTCGCGGCGCGGGAGGCGATGTCACGCGGGACCAGGTTGCCGAAGGAGGGGTAGATGCGCTCCAGGTAGTAGTCGCGCTCGTCCTCGGGGATCCGGTTCGGCGGCCGGTCGTCGCCATTGGCCTTGGGCACCCAGATCCGTCCGTCGTTGCGCAGCGACTCGCTCATCAGCGTCAGCTTGGACTGGTGGTCGCCGGTGCGCGGGATGCAGGTGGGGTGGATCTGGGTGAAGCAGGGGTTGGCGAAGTAGGCGCCGCGGCGGTGCGCCCGCCAGATGGCCGTGGCGTTGGAGTTCATCGCGTTCGTCGACAGGTAGAAGACGTTGCCGTAACCGCCGCTGGCCAGGACGACGGCGTCCGCGAAGTACGTGGAGATCTTCCCGGTGATCAGGTCCCGGGCGACGATGCCGCGCGCCCGCCCGTCGACGACGATCAGGTCGAGCATCTCGGTGCGCGGATGCATCTCGACGTTGCCCGCCGCGATCTGCCGGCTGAGGGCCTGGTAGGCGCCGAGCAGCAGCTGCTGGCCCGTCTGGCCGCGTGCGTAGAAGGTGCGCGAGACCTGGACGCCGCCGAAGGAGCGGGTGTCGAGCAGACCGCCGTACTCGCGGGCGAAGGGCACGCCCTGTGCCACGCACTGGTCGATGATCTCGACGGAGATCTGCGCGAGGCGGTGGACGTTGGACTCGCGGGCCCGGAAGTCACCGCCCTTGACGGTGTCGTAGAAGAGCCGGTGGACGGAGTCGCCGTCGTTGCGGTAGTTCTTCGCCGCGTTGATGCCTCCTTGCGCGGCGATGGAGTGGGCGCGGCGCGGGGAGTCCTGGTAGCAGAACTGGACGACGTGGTAGCCCTGTTCGGCGAGGGTAGCGCCGGCGGAGCCGCCCGCGAGGCCGGTGCCCACGACGATCACCGTGTGCTTGCGCCGGTTGGCCGGGTTGACCAGCTTGGCCCCGAAACGGCGCTTGTCCCAGCGCTCGGCGACCGGCCCGGCGGGCGCCTTGGTGTCGGCGACGGGTTCACCGGTGACGTAGTCGGTGTAGGTCATGTCAGCTCACCACTCCGGTCATGACGCCCACGGGTACGGCGATGAAACCGGCCGTGAGCAGCAGCGCGAGGACGTTGGCGACGGCTTTCAGGGCACGGTCGCGGGTGCGACTGCCGGCGCCGAGGGTCTGGGCGGCGCTCCAGAAGCCGTGCCGCACGTGCAGCCCGAGCGCGAGCATCGCGACGATGTAGATGACGTCGCCGTACCAGGTGGAGAAGGTGTCCACGACGTTCTGGTACGGATGGCCCGGCTGGAAGCCGCCGGAGTGCACGGTGCCGGTGGTCAGGTCCAGGATGTGCCAGACGATGAACAGGCCGAGGATGATCCCGCCCCAGCGCATGGTCCGGGTCGCGTAGGTGGCCTTCGGCTTCTTGTGCACGTATTTGCTGGGCCGCGCCCTGATGTCGCGGCGGCTGAGCTGGTAGGCGGAGACGGCGTGCGCGACGACGGCGACGACGAGGACGACGCGGATCAGCCAGAGCGTCCACTCGTAGTGCATGAACGGTTCGCCGATGGTGCGCAGCCAGTGTGCGTAGTGGTTGAACTCGCCCGCGCCGAAGAAGATCTTCAGGTTGCCGATCATGTGGACGACCAGGTACAGCAGCATGATCAGGCCGCTGACCGCCATCACGGTCTTCTTGCCGACGGAGGAGTCCCACACGGTGCGTGCCATGGACGGCCGTCGGTCCGTCCGCGTTGCCAGAGCCATGCCTCCAGACGCTAGGGCCGAACGGCCCCATCGGTCCAAGACATGGTCCGGCTCGTTTCGATAGACGCAGACTATGCTGAGGGGGTGCAGTTCCAGCAGCTCCAGTACTTCGTGGCGGTCGCGGAGACCCGGCATTTCACCCGGGCCGCCGAGGCGGTCCATGTCGCCCAGCCGTCCCTGTCGCAGCAGATCAGGGCGCTGGAGCGGGAGCTCGGCGCGGATCTGTTCCAGCGGGCGCGGGGCAACATCACGCTCACCGACGCGGGCGAGGCACTGCTGCCGCTCGCCCGGCGCATCCTGGCCGACGCGGACACCGCCCGGCAGGAGGTGCAGGAGCTGGCCCAACTGCGGGGCGGCCGTGTGCGGTTGGGGGCGACGCCGAGCCTGTGCACCGGTCTGCTGCCCGATGTGCTGCGCGCCTTCCACGACCGCTATCCGGGCATCCGGCTGTTGATCGAGGAGGGCGGCTCGCACGATCTGGTACGGCTTCTGGCACGGGGCGCGCTGGATCTCGCGCTGGTGGTGCTGCCGCTGCCGACGCCCTCCCCCGCCCTGACCACGGTCGAGCTGCTGCGCGAGGACCTGGTCGTGGTCTCCTCCCCGGAGGCGCCCGCGCCCGGTGGTCCGGGCCGCCGTACCGTCCGTGTCCCGGACCTGGAGGGCGAGCGCCTGGTGATGTTCCGGCACGCCTACGACCTGCGGGAACTCACCGTGGCCGCGTGCCGTGCGGAGGGGTTCGAGCCGGTGTTCGCGGTGGAGGGCGGGGAGATGGACGCGGTGCTGGGGTTCGTCCGGGCGGGGCTGGGGGTGGCCGTCGTACCCCGAATGGTCGCGACACGGTCGGGGCGGGGACTACGGGTCACCCCGATCGCCCGGCCCGGTCTGCACCGCACGATCGCGCTGGCGCACCGCAGCGATGTGGCCCCGCCGCGGGCGGCACGGGAGTTGCAGCGGATGCTGCTGGAGCGGTGACCGGCCGCGTACGACGGCGCGCGGCGGATGGCGTCCCGGCCCGGGAGCACGGCCGCGTCGGCGAGCCCCAGTGCGGCCCCGCCACCGCCGCAACGCGACAGCCCAGCGCACAACAGACCCCGCCCCACAACACGGCCGCAGCGGCCAACCCCGGTGCAGCCCCGCCAACACCACCCCCGCCACCGCCGCAACGCGACAGCCCACCGCACAGCAGACCCCGCCCCACAACACCGCCGCAGCGGCCAACCCCGGTGCAGCCCCGCCAACACCACCCCCGCCACCGCCGCAACGCGACAGCCCACCGCACAGCAGACCCCGCCCCACAACACCGCCGCAGCGGCCAACCCCGGTGCAGCCCCGCCAACACCACCCGGTCACCGCCTCAACACGACGGCGCACAGCGGATAGTGGGCCGCCCGGGAGCACGGCCGCGTCGGCCAACCGCTGGTGCCCAGCCCGGCCCTCGGCTCCGCCCCGGCCACCCGTACGACGCCGCTGCCCCCAGCTCCGTCGCCTGCGCGGGCCGTGACGTCCAGCAGGGCACTCTCCCGGGCACCGGATCCGCTGCGTGGGGCCGGGCGTCGGGTCGGCTCACCGCGTTCCCGTGCACGCCCCGCGGTGGAACCCGCACCTGTCATGCGTGCATGACGCACGCTGCTGCCCGGGGCCGCCTCGGGCTCAGGGCAGAGGGCGGGGGCCCGGGGGGTCAGCCCGTCGCGTCGACCAGGGCCAGTTCGTGGAGGCGGTCCGGTGGGCCGGGGCGGGCGTAGTACCAGCCCTGGGCCGTGTCGCAGCCCAGTATCCGCAACTGCTCGGCCTGTGCGCCTGTTTCCACGCCCTCGACCGTGACCGCGAGGTCCAGGCTGTGGGCGAGGGAAACGATCCCTTCGACGATCTTGAGGTCGACGGGGTCGGCGGGGAACTGCTGCATGCTCTGGGTGAAGGAGCGGTCCAGCTTGAGGATGCTGACCGGCAGGCGGCGCAGGTTCGCCAGGTTCGAGTAGCCGGTGCCGAAGTCGTCGAGGGCAATGTCGACGCCCATCTCGGCGAGCCGGCGCAGGGGTTTGAGCAGGTCGTCGTCCGCGCCGATCAACGCCGACTCGGTGACCTCCAGGCACAGCACGTCGGGGTCGACGCCCGCGCGTTCCAGGATGTCGACGGTGTCCTGGACCAGGCCGGGGTGGGTGAGCTGGCAGGGCGAGAGGTTGACATTGATCCGCAGGGGCCCTGCGTCGTCGTACCGTTCTCGCCATTCGCGCGCCTGCCGGACGGACTGTTCCAGCACCCAGCGCCCCAGCGGCACGATGAGGCCGGTGTGTTCGGCGAGCGGGATGAAGCGGTCCGGTCCGAGGACACCGTGCTGCGGATGCAGCCAGCGCACCAGCGCCTCCGCACCGCGCACACTGCCGTCGCCGAGGTGGACCAGCGGCTGGTACTCGATGAAGAACTCGCCCCGCTCCAGCGCGGCGGGCAGCGCGGTGGTCAGGCCGTGCCGGGTGATGGCGCGGGCGTCGGCCTCCTCGTCGGCCAGTTCGAAGCGGTTGCCGCCCGCCGACTTGGCCCGGTACATGGTGATGTCGGCGCTGCGCAGCACCTCCGCCGGGCTGCGGGTGCCGGCCGGTCCCTCGACGATGCCGATGCTGCCGCGGACCGTCAGCTCACGGCCGTCGATGCTGATCGGCGCGAGCAGGGCGTTCATGATGCGGGCGGCGAGCTCGTCGACCTCGCGCTCGGTGTCGGGGCCGGTGGTCAGCGCCACGAACTCGTCACCGCCGAGCCGGGCGACCATCTCGCCGGGCGCGGTGGCGCAGGACTGGAGCCGGTCGGCGACCTCGACGAGCAGCCGGTCACCGGCCGCGTGGCCGAGGCTGTCGTTGACGGTCTTGAAGCCGTCGAGGTCGAGGTAGCACAGGCCGAAGCGCTGGCCCTGGCCGGCGCCGAGCGCCTTCTCCAGGCGTTCGAAGAAGAAGGTGCGGTTGGGCAGGCCGGTGAGCGCGTCGTGTGTGGCCTCGTAGCGCAGCCGGAGGTTGAGCAGCCGGCGCTCGGTGGTGTCCTCCATGAGCGCGAGCTGGTACTGCGGGTTACCGTCCGCGTCCCGCAGCAGGGAGACCGTGAGGTTGGTCCACAGGACCGTTCCGTCGGGGCGGTAGAACGCCTTCTCGAGGTGGTAGTGCTCGCGCTCGCCGCGGACGAGTTCCTCGTAGAGGGTCCAGGTCTGCGGGGCGTCCTCGGGGTGGGTCCACTCCTTGACGTTGCGGGCGCGCATGTTCTGCTCGGAGTGGCCGAACATCCGCAGCAACGCACCGTTGACCTGGAGGATGTTGCCGTCCAGGTCGGCCATGCCGATCCCTATGGCCGCGCCTTCGAACACCGCGCGGAAGCGGGCCTCGGTGGCGTGCAACGCCTGCGCCACCACGCCCTGCGCCTGCAGCGCGGCGGCGGAGATGGCCTCCTGCTCGGCCAGCGTCCGCTCACGCAGCGCCTGGGCGAACCCGGCGGCCATGGCGTGCTGCAACCGCGAGCAGCGCGCCCGCAGTTCCTCCTGGTCGCCGCCGGCCCCGCAGTACAGCACGAGGTAGGCGTCGACGCAGTCGAGGGTGCGGCTGAGCGCCTCGGGGTCGGTGCAGTGCGCGGTGACCAGGCCGGCGCCCACCGCCCTGCCCTCGTCCGCGTCCAGCGGGCGGGCGTGCAGGGCCTGGCTCAACCGCCGGGCCAGCGGCAGGAGCCGCTCCTCGAACTCCGGTCGGGTCAGCGACGTGGAGGTCACCGGGAACACCGCCCGGCTCCAGATCGTCGCGAACCGGCGCAGTCTGTCCTCCGGCCCGTCCGGCTCCGCGATCACGCCGTGCGCCCAACGCCGGCGAACCCGGAGAAGGCATATGGATCCTCGTCCTCCGGTGCCTCCTGCGGCCGCCACAGCGGCGGCGGCACCAATCCCGGTTCCACCATGTCGTACCCCTCGAAGAACCGCGCGATCTCGTCGCGCGAGCGCATGATCAGCGGATTGCGAATGTCCTTGTACACGTCCACCGCGCCCTCCGCCCGCTCCGGCGGCAGCGGGATTCCCTCGTACGAGGCATGGGTGAGCACCAGCAGGCTGCCGGGCGCGAGCGCCTCGCGCAGCTCGGCCACCGCCGTGTACGGGTCGTCCGCGTCTTCCACGAAGTGCAGTATGGCAATGAGAAGCAGCGCCACCGGCCGGTTCAGGTCGATCAGCCGCTCCACCTCGGCGCCGGCGAGGATCTCCCGGGGCTTGCGGAGGTCGGCGGCGACCACGCCGGCGTCCTCGTTGCCCGCGAGAACCGCCTGGCTGTGGGCGACGGCGACCGGGTCGTGGTCGACGTAGACGACCTTCGCGCCGGGGCGGGCCGCCTGGGCCACCTCGTGGACGTTGCCGAAGGTCGGGATGCCCGAACCGATGTCCAGGAACTGGTCGATGCCCTCGTCGACGGCGAAGCGCACCGCGCGCCGCATGAACGCCCGGTTCGCCTGCATGATCTTGGGCAGTCCCGGCATGAACTCCATGGCCTTGCGGGCCGCTTCCCGGTCGACCTCGAAGTTGTGCGAACCGCCCAGGTAGAAGTCGTAGATCCGCGAGACGCTCGGCACCGAGATGTCGATGCTCCGGGGGGCCCAGGCGGGACGCTCCATCTATCTCTCCAAGGGCGTAGGCGATCCGGTGTTCGAGCTGAGGCTACTGATCGCCTGCCAACCGGGCGAGCAGAAACGGAAATTGACCATCCGTTCCCGGTCACTGCCTGCGGCACGTGCCGCATTCGCCCGGCCAAAACATAGCAAAACGGCCGCGTCGGCCGCACACGGGCCGCACGTGAAAAGCGGTCCGCCCCCTCCGTGCGGTGCGGAGGGGGCGGACCTGCGATCGAACGCGCCTCGGTGCGATCAACCCTGGGGAGGTGACGCCTACTTCTTCGGCGCGCCGATCGGCTTTCCGGAGGGGGCCATGACGTACCAGGTGCCGCCGACGCCCTGACCGTTGGTGTCCCCCGGCTTGGTGTCGTCGGAGAAGGTGTACGCCGGCCAGCAGTCGACAGTCATCTGCTTGACGCCGTCGGGTCGGGTGAAGCCCATCAGGCCCTTCTTCTCGATGCCCTTGGTGTCGCCGGGGTCGACCGGCGCGACGGCCGGCCACTTCTCCAGGCAGGAACCGGTGCAGTTGGAGATGACCTTCGGCCAGGCCTGGTCCTTGATGAACCGGTAGACCGTCATGCCGTTCTTGTCGACGACGATGTCGCCGAGCTTGGGGTCCTTGCGCACGGACAGCCCGGGCAGGCTCGCCAGGGTGGCCTTCTTGCCGGTGGGGGCCAGCGCGAACCACTTGCCGCCCACGCCCTGGCCCGCGATGTCGCCGGCCTTGGCGTCCTTGGCGTAGCGGTACGCCGGCCAGCCGGCGATGGTCAGCTGCTTGGTGCCGTCAGGCCGGGTGACCTCGCCGAGCAGGGACTTGTCGACACCGGCGCCGGCCGAGGCGTCGTCCGCGGAGACGGGCGGCCAGGCCTTGGCGCAGTCGCCCTCACAGTTGGACTTGGGCGGCTCGGCCGTGTCCTCGTCGAAGCGGTAGAGGGTCAGACCGGCGCTGTCGGTCAGCACCTTGCCCAGCTCGGCGTTCTGGGTCACGGCGAGCTGGCCGGCGGGCGAGTTCTGGCTCGCCGCGCCCTGCTGGCCGTCGGCGCCGTAACCGTTGCTCGGGCTCGCGCTGACACCGGCACCGGCACCGGTGCTGGTGCCGACACTGCCGTAGCCGCCGCCGGCCGGCGCGGTGGCGCCCACGTTCTGGCTACCCACCGAAGAGGTTCCGCTCCCCTGGCCGCACGCGGTCGTCAGAGCCAGGATGGCCGCGGCACCCACCACCATGGAGGCGCTCCGCCAGGAGGTCTTCATCGTCAACAACTCCCCATAATCGCACGGGTGTTGCAGCGCCCTGCTGCGCCGCCGCACGAGCATGGGTACGCATGGGACCAGCGGTTGTGTTCAACCGCCTCACAAATTTCTTTTCGGAACCTGTGCCACCGCCCCCCCCGACTCGCACGCGCGTGCGCATCGAAGGACCCTCGAAGTGGCGCCGGTCAAACCCGAGTACGCCCGTGATCCCCCGATCGGGCCAATCCCCCCGCCCTCCGGCGTGGGAGCGCCCGACAGGGCTCATGATCTCGGTCGTGCATGGACCCGAACCGACGCAAACCGCCTTCGCCGCGCGGGCATTGGCGCTGGTGGCGCTGACCTGGCTGCTGGTGGGGGCGCCTGCCGCGCCGGCCGCCGCCGACGCCTGCGCGTACGCCTCGACCGGCCCGGACGGCATTCAGGCGGTGGCGGTCGCCGGAAGCCCGTCCTGGCCGACCCCTCCGGCCTGTCCGGAACCTCCTCCGCCACCGACCCCGACGCCGTCGTGCCCGAGCCCGACTCCGACGCCCACCCCGCCCCCGAAGCCCCGGCCCGCCCCCAGACCGACCCCGCCCCCGGCCCCCAGACCCACCCCGAAACCCGTGCCCCCACCACCGCCCCGGCACGTGGCACCCCGCCCGACCCCACCCCCGCCTCCCCCGGCACCGACTCCACCTCCGCCGCCGAAGCCGACGCCGCCGCCCAAGCCCACCCCGCGCCCGTCCGTGACCCCGGTGAGCTATCCGCACTACCGCCCGCCGGCCCCGCACCGGCCCACGCACGACGGCCCGTCGCCGCTCACCTTCGTCCTGCTCATCACCGCACCGGCCGCGATCGCCGTCGCCGCGCTGCGCCCGCGCTGAATCTGGAGGCACCTCTTGCCGGACTGGCTTGCCCTCACCCTCGCGATGCTGGCCGCCTGTGTCGTGGTGGTCGTCATCACCCTCGTACGGCACAAGGCGGCACCCGACGACGAGGACCCCAGCGAGACCCCGGACGTCATCGAGTACATGACGATGTGGATCGGCGTGGTGTACGCCATCGTCCTGGGCCTGGCCATCGCCGGGGTCTGGGAGGGCCGCAGCGCCGCCCAGGACCATGTGCAGGCGGAGGCGATGGCGTTGCACGAGATCTCGGAGCGGGTACGGGTCTATCCTCCCGACGTCCGTGACCACATTCGCGCCGATGTCAACGCCTATGCAGGACACGTCGTCGCGGTCGACTGGAAGGCGATGGCGGACCACGGCAAGGTCACCGCGCGCGGTGACGAGCTCTTCCAGCGCATCCGCGAGGACGTCACCGACTACCAGCCGAAGAACGACTTCGAGGGGCAGGCCTACCAGCCGCTGCTGGACCAGGTGACCGCGGCCGATCAGGCGCGTACCGCCCGCGCGGACTCGCTGGGGGCCACCATGCCGGGCGTGGTCTGGTTCGGGCTGCTGTCCGGGGCCGTCATCACCATCGGGATGATCTTCGCCCTGCAGATCCGGCGGACCGGACGCGAACTGATCCTGGCCGGGCTGTTCTCCGCCCTGATCGCCTTCCTGCTCTTCCTGATCTGGGACTTCGACGCGCCCTACAGCCGCGGCATCACCGCCTCGGCGGAGCCCTTCCTGAATCTCTTCCCGCACATCAAGGGCTGACAGGCCCTCACCCGACGGGCCACCCGGACGACACCCGCCACGCCGCGCGTGTCCCCTGGGTGGCCCACACGCGTGCCCCATTCGCCCGACTGCGATCGCGCAGGCGCACACCTGTTCCTAGCGTTTCGGTCATCGAGGTGCATTCATGGCGCAATCTCCTGGCGCAAGCGGAAAAGGTTCGCAGCTGCTCCTCGGGGACCGGAGGATCCACCATGCGCGCGATACGCGTCGCTTCGGCCGCACTGCTGGCCGTCAGCGCCCTCGCCCTCACCGCACCGGCCTCCCTTGCCGGCACCATCGCACCGATCACACCGTTCGGCTTCAGCGTCCTGCCCTCGACCGTCGCCCCGGGCGGCGAGGTCGCGCTGCAACTCCACCGCGACGGCGGCTGCAGAGGACCGGCCACGGTGAGCTCGGCGGTGTTCGACACGGTCACCATCCCCCGGGGCAGCTCCGTGGCCGTGGCGACCGTCGACTGGGACGCCAAGCCGGGGGCGGTCCATCAGGTGACGTTCACCTGTGACGGGGCGAGCGGCTCCGCGGGGCTGACCATCGCGGGCGGCCGACCGGTTGGCCCCACGCCGGTGCCGGTGAACCCCGTCAATCCCCACCGCGCCGTGCAGGCCGGTGAGGGCGGCACCATCACCGGGTTCGACCTGAAGGAGATCGGCATGGGGGCCGCGCTCATCCTGGGCTCCATCGGGGCGGCCCACTACTTCTCGCAGCGCCGCGGCGCCTGACTCAACGCCTTGGTCCCGGATCCTCGACGGAATCCGAGACCACGGCGTTTCACGTGCGACGGGTCCTGCGAATCGGTCCTCCCAACGGGTGCAGGTTCAGATCCGCCGCTCCGCCCTGCGGCGCATCCAGAACACCCCGCCGCCGACGACGGCCGCGGCCACCAGCCCGCCACCGATCGCCACGTCGGTCGGTGTGGCCCCGCTGGAGCTGCTGCCGCCGAGACCGCCCTGGACGCCGCCGATGACGGAGAAGGCCGCGGGGTTGATCACGGTGCCGTTGGCGCAGACGACGCTGATGCTGTGCGATCCCTGGCGTGCGTCGCGGTTGACGGTCGCTGTGCCCGTCGCCAGAGTGCCGTTGCGCGAGGTGAGCTGGACCGGCCGGAAGGCGTCCGAACTCGCGGTGGCAGGGGTGCTGCAGTTGTTGACGGTGATGGTCAGCTGTCCGCCCCGGGCGATGACGCTGGGCAGGGCCACGATGTTGCTCGGGCTGGGCATGCCGTCCCGCGCGACGGACGCGGGGGCGACGATCCCGAGGACGGCGACCGCGGCGGCGGACGCCGCCAGGGCACGAGTGGTACGCATGTGATCCTCCGCGGAAGACGCCCCGGGACCCGTCCCCGGTCGATCGGCGAGAAAGCGTCTCCCAGAAAGACCCTCAGATGTCGTGCACGAGCGCGCATTTCGGCGCTGGTCCGTCCTGGTGAGAGGACACGCCGACCGATTACCGCACAATCGGATATCGGCGCAGGTCACACGCCGTCAGAAAATTCCTGGGGACGTCAACTCGGATGGCGCACCTAAGGGGTCCTCTCACTATGCGCGTCCGATCAGGTCGCGTGGTCTGGTGCCGTGCATCGCAAGGCGCAGGAGCGCCCTCGATGGGAGTCCCCCCGCTCGAACGAAGCCGAGAGTGGGGGAGGAGCCACGTGGGCGTTTCGGCAACGCGGCGAGGTGCGGTGCCAGGCCGCGCGACCCGCACGGGCATGGTGAAAGGACCCCTAATACTCCAGCTGTAGATCGTGATCTTGCTGGGCGAGGCCGGTGCGGAGACGGGTGCGGCCACCGTTGATCATCGTGACTTGTGTGGAGTAACGATG
>NZ_JBEXXQ010000054.1:0-75503 GCF_040630525.1 Streptomyces sp. NPDC005799 | reverse complement strand
TCAGCAGGGCGTCCAGGTCATTCGTCACAGATCGATCTTGGACGCCCTGTCCGCGTTCCCACACGCACCGTCAGCATTCGGAATGACTCGTCTAGTGCCTGCTCCCGGACACCGTGTACGGCTCCCCGGGGCCGTTCTATGGTGTCCGGGATGAGCATGACGCCACCGCCCGGCTGGTATCCCGATCCGTCGGCACCCCATCTGCAGCGCTGGTGGGACGGCACGGCCTGGACCGATCACTGGAATCAGCCCGGGCAGCCGCCGGCCGGGGGTTCGGGCCGGGCACGGATCGTCGCGCTCGTCACGGCGGGCGCCGTCCTCGTGGCCGCGATCGTCACGGGAGCCGTCTACCTGCGCGGCAACGAGCCCGCGGCCCAGGTCCAGACCGAGCCCGGCGCCGCCAGTGCCGAGGCCCCGACGACCGGCGGTGCCACCCCGTCCGCGTCCCCCTCGCACCCCTCCACCGACGACCCGCCCGTCGTCGTGGACCAGCTCAACGGCATCACCCTGCCCCTGCCCGACGGCTGGGTCAGGCCGCGGTACGTCAGCGAGGACGACGTCGTCATGACCACCGACGGCACCTACGACTGCCCCGGTGACTCCGGTGTCTGCCGACACGGCCTGGTCATCTCCCGTACGGCGGCGAGCACCGACGAGACCTCGCCCCGGGCCCTCGCCCGCCGGGACGTCTCCGACGCGGCCGACGCCGCCTACGACCGGGACCTCACCGGCCGGCGCCCCTACGGCGGCATCGAGTCCCACCGGGAGGTCGGCTCCGGCCAGATCGCGGTGGCGGGCCGCGCCGGGTACTTCGTGCGCTGGCGGGTGAAGACCGCCGAGGGACCCGGCGGGTACGTCGAGTCCCTCGCCTTCCCCTCCAGCGTCGGCACCGAGTCCCCCGTCCTCATCCGGTTCGTCTTCGACGCGGGCGAGGACGGACCGCCGCTCGCCGACATGGACCGGATCACCCGAGGCATCCGCCCGGTCGGCGACGCGGCGACGGACGGGGGAGTGGGCAGCAGCATCGGCCCCGCGAAGTAGGGCCGGGCGGCCAGGGGTCAGAGGAAGGTGTGGCCCTCCCCGCGATAGGTCGGGACGGTCGCCGTGACCGCGTCCCCCTCCACCAGGTGCAGCACGTCGAAACGCTCGCACAGTTCACCGGCCTTGGCGTGCCGGAACCACACCTTGTCGCCGATCAGCAGATCGTCCGCGGGCGAGCCCAGCAGCGGGGTCTGCACCTCGCCGGGCCCTTCCTGGGGGTCGTAGCGCAGTCCCTCCGGCAGGTACGGCACCGGGAGCCGGTCCTTGCCGGGCGCGCCGGAGGCCGGATAGCCGCCCCCGAGGACGGTCACGACGCCGACTCCCGGGCGTCGTACGACCGGCTGGGCGAAAAGCGCCGCCGGACGACCGCTGAACGAGGTGTAGTTGTCGAACAGGCGCGGCACGTAGAGCCCGGACCCGGCGCCGATCTCGGTGACGGCGTCCTCGGCGGCGGTGTGCTGCACACTGCCGGTCCCGCCGCCGTTGACGAACTCCAGATCGGGTACGACGGCCCGGACCGCCCGCACCACCTCGCCGCGCCGCTCGGCGAGTTCACGGCGGGCGGTGGCCTGCATCAGCCGTACCGCACGCGAGCGCACCGGCCGCCCCGCGACGGAGTCGCCGACGCCCGCGATGTGCCCCTCGTACGCCATGATCCCGACGACCTTGAAACCGGGGCGCCGGGCCACCGCGCGGGCCATGTCGGCGACCTGCGCCGGTGAGTGCAGCGGCGAACGGCGCGCCCCGACCCGTACCCGGCCGCCCAGCAGCTTCAGCGAGGTGTCCAACTCCAGGCAGACCCGGATGACTTCACGGCCGCCGTCACGGGCCTCGTCCATGAGGCGGAGCTGCGCGGGGTCGTCGATCATGACGGTGACGGCCGCGGCGAGCTTGGGGTCGGAGGCCAGTTCGGCGAAGCGGGCGCGGTCGGCGGACGGGTAGGCGAGCAGCACGTCCTCGAAGCCGCTCCGTACGAGCCACAGCGACTCGGCCAGGGTGAACGACATGATCCCGGCGAAGCCGTCCTTCGCGAGCACCCGTTCCAGCAGGGCCCGGCAGCGGACGGACTTGCTGGCCACGCGGATCGGCTTGCCTCCCGCCCGTCGGACGAGATCATCCGCGTTGGCGTCGAAGGCGTCCAGGTCCACGATGGCCACAGGGGCGTCGAGGTGGGCGGTGGCCCGGTCGTAACGGGCCCGGTCGGCGGCGCGCGCAGTCATGAACGAAGCCTGCCAGACAGGATTACCCCAGGGTAGGGGGACGTTCCGGGCAGATGCCCCGGGGGTGCGGACTGGTTCCCGTTCCGAGCGGGGCAAGCCGTAGAGTGACGCGCACGTACGGAGGTCGGGCGCCTGTCGCGGGATGCCGGTTCCGCCGTACGGGTATGTATGCGTGCCCGGGACGGTCGACCGCTCGTGCCGGGTCCGGCGTCGAGCGGTTGAGCGCAAGGACGACGGTTCGCGTAACAGTAGACGGCTCGGGGTGCGAGGAAACGGGGGGTGCATGAGCACGGAAGCCCAGCACGCCTCTTTTCCACCACGCCCCACCACCCCGCCACGTCCGGCCCAGCCGCCGACGGTGGGGCGGGACGGGGGGAAGGCGGACGCGGAGCCGACCGAGGACCGGGCGGACGTGTCCCCCGGGCCGCCCGAACAAGGCACGGGTTCGGGTTCGGGTTCGCAGGGAGGGCCGTCCTCACCGAACGGCACGCACGCGACGGGCGTGTGGACGCCGGCCGGCGGACGGGGCGGGAGTTCCTGGGCGCCGGTCGCCGGGGAACGGAGCTCGACGGCGGCCGGTTCCAGTGGAGTGTGGTCGCCCTGGCTCAACGCCGAGCCTTTCGAGACCTTCGGGAACCGTACGCCGGCGCCGGGTACCTGGAACGACAGAAACGCCGAGGCTGAGGGGGCGCGGAGTACGTCCGCGGGCGCGAATGACGCGTGGCCTGCGGCGGGGAACAACGGTATCGGGGGCACGGATTCGGTAGGTCGCCGTGGTCCGGGTCGCGTGCCTGACGTGCCCGGCGCCGTGGAGAAGGACACGGGGGCGGGGTCGGTACCCCGCCCTGGTCCCGAGCGTGCGCCGGGTTCGGCAGGAGCGGCAGGTGGCCGCCCTGCAGCTCCCGCCGCCCAGCGCCGAGCGAGCACGGACGCGGGGGCGAAGGACGACTCGTCCCGTTCCTCCAACGCGCCTCAGTTCCGCTTCCCGCGCCTGCACGCGCCCACGCCCCGAGACGCCGACCCCGAGACCCCGCCTCCACCCCCGTCCTCGGCCCGCTTCCCGGACACCCCACCGTCGAACGCCCGCCCCACAGCCGCCCCCGTACCCCCACGCCCACCTCACCGCCCGCCGACACCCCCCGAACCGAACGCGAACCGCCGTCCCACCTCGACCCCCACGGAGAGCTTCGTCCGTCCGGGCCCTGCGGCGCCGTCGGACAGGGGCGCCGACCGCGACGTACCCTCCCGGGTTTCGTCGGCGGAGGGTTTGGGTCGTTCGGGTTCTGTGGCGGCGTCGGACGTGCGATCTGAGCGTGGTGGGTCGACGCGTCGGGTTTCGTCGGCGGAGGGTTTGGGTCGTCCGGGCTCTGTGGCGCCGTCGGACAGGGGCCCTGATCGCGACGTACCTCCCCGGGCTTCGTCGGCGGACGGCTTCCGTCGCCCCGGTTCTGCTGCGGCCTCGGACGCGTTCGCTGACCGTGACATATCCACGCCGTCCCGGGTCCCGCCCGCCGAGGAGTTCCGCCGCCCTGGTTCCGCCGTGTCCCCGGGTGCGGATGTCGATGCCGACGTGTTCACCTCCCGAGTGCCGCCCGCCCGCCCGACCCCCACGCCTCCGATGCCGTCCAGTCACCCCTCGCCGACCGATCCGTCCCGTCGCTCGGCCGCCTCCCCGCAGGCACCGAACGGTTCCCCTTCGGTCGAAAGCTTCCGCCACCCCGGTGCCACCGTGGCCACGGAAACATCCGCCGACCAGGCTTCCCAGCCAGCCACGGCACCCGACCGGCGTCCACCCGCGCCCCGGAAGCCCCCTGTGCCGCCCACTCGATCGGCGCCCGGCGATCAGCGCGACCGCTCGGTGGCGAGCGAACGCCCCGCTGGTCCGGAGCCCGCGCCTGATCCCATCCGCCGGGTGCCCGCCGATGATCCGACCGGCGCGGTGTCCGCCCATTCCCCCACACGCGGGGCGCCCGCGAACCGAACCAATGAACCTTCGGCTTCCGGCCCGCGGACGAGCACAGCCCCCAAGCCCTCGATACCACCCGCCGACTCGCCGACCCCCTCGACGTCCGGCGACTCGCGTACCCGCCAGCCCTCCGGCGACCCGCTGGCTCGCCCGGCGTCCAGTGATCCCCAATCCCGCCCCGTTTCCAGCGCGTCGCGCACGCGCCCGGCGACGGGCGATCCCAGGACTCGCCCGGCGTCCGGTGACCCTCTTGCCCGCCCGGGGGCCGGTGACCGTCCCACCCGCCCGGGGTCCGCCGAACCTCTCGCTCGCACCGAATCCGGCGCCCCCCTCACCCGCCCGGCAGCAAGTACCCCGCCCAACCGCCCGAACCCCGGTGTCCCCTCCGGCCGTTCAACGTTTGAGGCGTTCGAGGTGTTCGAGGGCTTCGGCACGCTCGATGACGTACACGTGCGTCGGACCGACTCGCCCGCTCAGCCCGACGGCGGCCGAGGGGTCGTGGCGCCTGATCCTGCTCTTTCCTGGAGTGCACCCATGAACCCGGGTGGGAGTCGCCCCGTCGTGTCGTTCGGGGAGCCCGAGGGGTATGACGAGCGGGCCCGGGCCAGGCCGCTGCTGGGGCGGGTGCGGGGTCGTACCGCCGTCGTCGCCGCCTGTCTGGTGCTGGGACTCGGACTCATCGGCGGTGCCGTCACCGGGAGTTGGCTCGCCGGGGATGATGGCGGTGATGGTGCGCGGGGGACGTTCTCCGCGGCCGCCGGGCTGTGGCACAGCGTGCCGGTGGATCAGCTGTTCCCGCCCACCCTGCAGGGGCTCGGCGCCGGCCCCGGTGGCGCCGACCGCACCTGGACCCGTATCGCCGTCGCTCCCGACAGCGGCTGCAAGGGCGCCTTCGACCCCCTGCTGGGCAAGGCGCTCGCACCCGTGGGATGCCAGCGGCTGCTGCGCGCCACCTACACCGACGCCACCGAGAGCTTCGTGACCACCGTCGGCCTGCTGTTCACCAAGGCAGACGCCCCCGCCATGACCGCCCTCGCCAAACGGTTCCGGAGCGAGGGCCTCGGCAACCGCACCGACCTCATGCCCCGCCCCTACGCCGCCAAGGACACCCCCGCCGCGCGCTTCGGCCCCCAGCAACGCGCCTCCTGGACCGTCTCCGTGCTCACCGAGGCCCCCGTCGTCGTCTACGCGGTCTCCGGCTGGGCCGACGGCCGTACCGTCGACGCTCCCCAGCCCGCCGCACAGGCCATGCAGTCCGGCGCCACCACCGCCCCCGCCCAGGCGGGCCTCGGCCACGAGGCCCAGGGCATCGCCGACCGCATCGAACGCGCCCTGCGCAAGGACGTCACCAGCCCGCCCACGGAACCGCCCTCATGAGACACCCCAGCCGCCGGGTCGCGGCACTGAGCCTGCTCCTCGCCGGCTCCCTCGCCCTCGTCCCCTCCACCGCCGCCCACGCCGACGGCATCCGCGCCCAGCAGTGGGGCCTGGACGCCATGCACACCCAGCAGGCCTGGCGCACCACCAAGGGCCGGGGCATCACCGTCGCCGTCCTCGACACCGGCGTGGAGGCCGACCACCCCGACCTCGTCGGCAACGTCCTGCCCGCCAAGGACATGATCGGCTTCGGGGCCGAGCGGGGGAACCGGAACTGGGCCCGGCACGGCACCGCCATGGCGGGGATCATCGCCGGACACGGCCATGGCCCCGGTGACTCCGACGGAGTGATGGGCATCGCCCCGGAGGCCAAGATCCTGCCGGTCCGGGTGATCCTCGAGGACGGCGACTCCGCCCGCCCACAGGCCCGCTCCACCCGCGGCAACGCCCTCGCCGAGGGCATCCGCTGGGCCGCCGACCACGGCGCCGACGTCATCAACCTCTCCCTCGGCGACGACTCCGCCTCCGCCCACCCCGAACCCGCCGAGGACGAGGCGATCCAGTACGCCCTGAAGAGGAACGTCAGCGTCGTCGCCTCCGCAGGCAACGGCGGAAAGAAGGGCGACCACACCTCCTACCCGGCCGCCTACCCGGGCGTCATCGCCGCCACCGCCGTCGACCGCTACGGCACCCGCGCCGACTTCTCCACCCGCCGCTGGTACGCCACGGTCAGCGCCCCGGGCGACGACATCGTCATCGCCGACCCGGACCACAAGTACTACGAGGGCTGGGGCACGAGCGCCGCCTCCGCGTTCGTCTCGGGGGCCGTGGCCCTCGTCAAGGCCGCCCACCCCGGCCTTGCCCCCGCGCAGATCAAGCAGTTGCTGGAGGACACCGCCCGCAACCCGCCCGTCGGAGGCCGGGACGACTCCCGCGGCTTCGGCATGGTCGACCCGGCCGCCGCCATCAAGGCCGCCGGCCGCCTCAAGCCGGAGGGCCTGCAGGCCGCCTCCTACGGCAAGCGGTACTTCGGCAGTGGCCCGGACACCGCCAAGTCCGAGAGCTCCACCAGCGACTGGGCCGCCCCGCTCGCGGGCGGCTTCGGCGGGGTGCTGCTGGTCATGGCGGTGGTTCTGTGGCGCGGACGTCCCAGGCGCTACGAGTTCTAGGGCCCCCGGGGGCCGCCTACGGGCCTCAGGACACCGAGGAGCCGTCCCCGGCGAGCACCGACACCGCCGCCTTCGCCGCCGACTCGACCAGCGAAATCCCCTTCGCCTGCGTCGCGTTGCCGTTGGAGAGCACGGCCACCAGATACGCGTGGCCGCCGACCGGCACGCGCCCGATGCTGTTGATGTCCCACAAACCGGTCGTACTGCGTGCCAGCCAGCCGTTCTTCAGCGCCCACCGCGAACCGTCGGCCGCCGCGGACACCCCCCACTGCTGATCGGCCTCGATCTCACCCATGAGCCCCCGCACATACGACCGCGAGGCCTCGCTCAGCTTCGAGTCGTCGCCGAACACCTGCTGAAGCAAGGTGAGTTGATCGGCCGCCGTGGTCTGCGTCAGCCCCCACAGGGCACCCTCGCCACCCTGCGTGCCGGTCAGCCCGAACGTCTTGTTCGCCGCGTCCAGCCCGCCGGCCTGCCCGATGACGTCCCACAGGGCGGAGGCGGCCGCGTTGTCGCTGTTCTCGATCATCCTCGTGGCGTACGACTTCTCGGTCGCCGTCAGCCGCCGGTCCGCGTCCTGCGCCTGCAGCAGGAGCGTCGCCAGGATGTCCACCTTCACGATGCTGGCCGTGTCGAACGCGCCGTAGCCGTAAACGGCGCTCTCCCCGGAGGCCAGGTCCAGCACCGCGGCCGACACCTTCGTCCTTCCCCCGACGGTCACCGACTTCATCGCCTCGGCCAGCCGCGCGTCGTGATCCACCGTCGGCTCCGTCACCGGTTTCACCGGTTTCACCGATTCCTCCCCCTCCGCCGACGGGGAGTCCGTCGGCGACGCCGACGATACGGCGCCCGCACCGGAGTGCGCCCGCGCCTTCACGTACACCGTCCCGGCGGCCGTACCGCCCACGACGGCGACCGTGGCGAGGGCGGTGTAGAGCAGGGGGCGCGTCCTGGACGGCCGAGCGCGGCGGCTGCGGGGGGCTCTGGAGGACTCCATGCCCGCGATGCTCGGGGCGGTGACTGTGCGGGCCGTTAGACGGACGTTAGATGTGTGTCAGGGGAATCTGAGAATGCCGTGAAGGCGGTGAACCAGCTGTTTCCGGGGCCGCACAAGCCCAGCAGCAAGCCCCCTATAGGGTCGGTGACCGTGGCGAACAAGAACATTCCCGACCCCGGCTACTCCGACGACGACGGCTCCGCCGACCCCCGGCTGAGCACCGCGCTCGCCGCCTGGGCCGAGGACCGCACCGCACTGGAGCCGGTCCTCGAGGCGCTCAAGGGCGCCCGGCTGCTCGTGCCCGTGGTCGCCGTGCTCGGCGAGGTCGAGGAGGACGAGAACGGGCTGCGCCGCGAGAAGACCAGCGACATGGCCGTACCGACCCTGAAGGCCGGGTCCCGGACCGCCCTGCCGGCCTTCACCTCCACCGAGTCGCTGGCCCGCTGGGACCCGGCGGCCCGCCCCGTCGCCGTACCCCTGCACCAGGCGCTGCAGGCCGCCGCGCACGAGAAGGCCGACACGATCGTGCTGGACCTGTCCGGCCCGGTGCCCTTCGAGCTGACGGGACCCGTTCTGCTCGCGCTCGCCGAGGGCCGGACGAGCACCGACCCGCTCGCCGACCCGGCCGTGCGCGAGGCGGTACGGGCCGCGGTGGCCGCCGAGCCCGCCGTGCTGCGCGCCCACCTCGGGCCCGGGCGGGCCGACGGCACCCTCGCCCTCGTACTCGACGAGTCGGCCGCGCCCGCCGAGGCCGCCCGTGCCGTGGCCGAGCGGCTCGCCGCCGACGAGACACTGAGGGCCCGCCTGGTGCGCGGCCTCGACCTGGCACTGCTGCCGGCCGGGGCGACGCCTCCGGGCGAGCCCTTGTACGTACGAAGTGGGCGGTAAATGCACTACCCGGCACCACCCGCGCTAGCCGTAGATCGGCCCCGTGTACTTCTCGCCGGGGCCCTGGCCCGGTTCGTCCGGGACGATCGACGCCTCGCGGAAGGCCAGCTGCAGCGACTTCAGGCCGTCGCGCAGCGGGGCCGCGTGGAAGGAGCTGATCTCGGTCGCGCTCGCGTCCAGCAGCCCGGCCAGGGCGGTGACCAGCTTGCGGGCCTCGTCCAGGTCCTTGTACTTGTCGCCCTCCTCGGTCAGGCCGAGCTTCACCGCGGCGGCGCTCATCAGGTTGACGGCGACCGTCACGATCACCTCGACGGCGGGGACCTCGGCGATGTCGCGGGTCATCTCGTCGAAGTCGGGCGCGGCAGACTCAGGGGACTCTGCGGACTCGGGAGGGGTGTCACTCATGCCCCACACGATAGGCCCCGGTGCAGGCCGGTTCGCACCACCCCCGGGCAGCTGCTAACCTTGTGTGACGACCGGCCGGACAGACATGCCCGGCCCACAAGTGGAGGCTCCGATCTCCCACCTGACCGTCCTCCGGGGCGGCGGGTCACCCCGGTCAGGCGGCCACCATCGTTCCGTACGGACGATGGAGTCGCCCGAAAGCGCGCCCCGCGGCATCGCGGCGGTGCTCCGGCAGTGTATTCGGGGCCCCGCCTGTGATCGTCCGGGGCATTTTTCATGCTTCGGCGCGGTTAGGTCTAACAGAAGTAGAGACATACGCGGCTGTCCGCCAGACAACCGTGTGGTGCTAACTGAGGAGGATCCATCAGCGCCGAGCCCCGCATCAACGACCGGATTCGCGTTCCCGAGGTGCGACTTGTCGGTCCCAGTGGCGAGCAGGTGGGCATCGTCCCGCTGGCCAAGGCACTGGAGCTTGCCCAGGAGTACGACCTCGACCTCGTCGAGGTGGCGGCGAACGCCCGTCCGCCCGTGTGCAAGCTCATGGACTACGGGAAGTTCAAGTACGAGTCGGCCATGAAGGCCCGTGAGGCGCGCAAGAACCAGGCGCACACGGTCATCAAGGAGATGAAGCTCCGGCCGAAGATCGACCCGCACGACTATGACACCAAGAAGGGTCACGTCGTCCGGTTCCTCAAGCAGGGCGACAAGGTCAAGATCACGATCATGTTCCGTGGACGCGAGCAGTCCCGGCCCGAACTGGGCTACCGACTGCTGCAGCGGCTCGCGGAGGACGTCCAGGACCTCGGTTTCGTCGAGTCGAACCCGAAGCAGGACGGCCGGAACATGATCATGGTCCTCGGTCCGCACAAGAAGAAGACCGAGGCGATGGCCGAGGCCCGCCAGGCGCAGGAAGCCCGCAAGGCCGAGGCGAAGGCCCACCCGGGCCGCTCGCAGAACGCCGCGGAGACCGAAAGTGTCGCGGACGACCAGAGCGTCGTCGTGGACACCGAGGCACCTGCCGAGGCTTCCGCCGAGGCGTGATCCCGGGGACGCGAGTCCCAGGACAGCAGTAACCGATACAAGCGACGTTCCGACGTGCCCGGTTTTCGTGACCGGGCACCGGAGCGCCACCGACGAGGAGAGAACGGCGCTATGCCGAAGAACAAGTCGCACAGCGGTGCCAGCAAGCGCTTCAAGGTCACCGGCTCCGGCAAGGTGCTCCGTGAGCGCGCCGGCAAGCGCCACCTGCTCGAGCACAAGTCGTCCCGCGTGACGCGTCGCCTCACCGGCAACGCCGAGATGGCCCCGGGCGACGCCGCGAAGATCAAGAAGCTTCTCGGCAAGTGACGTACGCGGCGCGGTGATCGACCGATCGCCCCGCGCCGTACGTCTGGACCGGGACCCCATCGATTCCGGGCTGTGTGAGTCCAACCACGGCCCCGCTACAAGGAGTTAACAAGTGGCACGCGTCAAGCGGGCAGTCAACGCCCACAAGAAGCGCCGGGCGATCCTCGAGCAGGCCTCCGGCTACCGCGGTCAGCGTTCGCGCCTGTACCGCAAGGCCAAGGAGCAGGTCACCCACTCGCTGGTCTACAACTACAACGACCGCAAGAAGCGCAAGGGTGACTTCCGCCAGCTGTGGATCCAGCGCATCAACGCCGCTGCCCGCGCCAACGGCATCACGTACAACCGCTTCATCCAGGGCCTGAAGGCCGCCAACGTCGAGGTCGACCGCAAGATCCTCGCGGAGCTGGCCGTCAACGACGCGGGCGCGTTCGCCGCCCTGGTCGAGGTGGCCCAGAAGGCGCTGCCGAGCGACGTCAACGCGCCGAAGGCCGCGTGACGCTGCGCTCGGCCTGAGCCGAAGTGACGGACCCGTGGGTTATCCCTGCGGGTCCGTTGCGTTGAGCGGTGCGGGTGGGTCCGGCACCGCCGACATGCGCCGTCGTGGTCGATCGCCGTTGCGGCGCAGAACTGGTACCGAAGGTGAGTTGGATGCCCCCTGTGACCCCGGAGTTGATCTCTCCCCGTTCCCCCCGTGTCTCCGCCGCCCGGCGGCTCGCCAAGCGGAACTTCCGGGGCAAGGAGCGGCTGTTCCTGGCCGAGGGGCCGCAGGCCGTGCGGGAGGCCGCCGGGCACGGGCTGGTGGAGCTGTTCGCCACCGTCGAGGCCGCGGAGCGGTACGCCGACATCGTGGGGGAGGCCCGGGACACCGGGGTCCGCGTCCATCTCGCCTCCGATGACGTGATCGCCGACATCTCGACGACCGTCACGCCGCAGGGCCTCGTCGGGATCTGCCGGTTCGTCGACACGCCCTTCGAGGAGATCCTCGCGGCCCGGCCCCAGCTCGTCGCCGTCCTCGCGCACGTCCGCGACCCCGGCAACGCGGGAACCGTCCTGCGGTGCGCCGATGCCGCCGGGGCCGAGGCCGTCGTCCTGACCGACGCGTCCGTCGATCTGTACAACCCGAAGGCCGTACGGGCCTCCGTCGGGTCCCTCTTCCATCTCCCCGTCGCCGTCGGCGTGCCCGTCGAGGAGGCCGTCGCCGGGCTCAAAGGGGCCGGCGTCCGGGTGCTCGCCGCCGACGGAGCGGGCACCGACGACCTCGACGACGAGCTCGACAAGGGGACCATGGGCGGGCCCACCGCATGGGTGTTCGGAAACGAGGCATGGGGGCTCCCGGAGGAGACCCGCGCACTCGCGGACGCCGTGGTGCGCGTCCCGATCCACGGGAAGGCCGAGAGCCTGAACCTCGCCACCGCGGCCGCCGTATGTCTCTATGCCTCGGCCCGTGCACAGCGCGCCTCCACAGGGTGCCGCTCCGTCACCGGGGCCTAGTAGGGTGACCAGCTCGGGGGCCACCTGCGCCGTCTGAGAGGTGGGGTTCGGGGATGGGTGTCGGCACGGGCGGTGCGGACAGGGCACTGCGGGCACGGGACGTGCGCCGGCCGCCCGCGCCCCGGCGCGGTGATCCGGCCGGGCTCGGCATCGACCCGGACGAGCTGCCCGACGGCCTGGTGATCGCCGACGAGCACGGCCGGGTGATCTGCTTCAACGCGGCCGCCGAACGCATCACCGCCACGGCGGCCGAGGACGCCCTGGGACAGCGGCTGGAGAAGGCGCTCCCGTTAGAGGACCTGGAGGGGCGCCGATGGTGGCAACTGACCGATCCCTACGGCGGACTCGCCATCCGCCAGCGGCAGCCCGAGCGGAACCTGCTGCTGCCCGGGGGACGTGAGGTCCTCGTCTCCGCCCGCTATGTGCGCGCCGAGCCCACCGGTCCGGTCCGCCGCGTCGTCGTCTCCCTCCGCGACACCGAGGCCCGCCGACGGACCGAGCGCTCCCACGCGGAGCTGATAGCCACCGTCGCCCATGAGCTGCGCTCGCCGCTCACCTCCGTCAAGGGCTTCACCGCCACGCTGCTGGCCAAGTGGGAACGCTTCACGGACGACCAGAAGCGGCTGATGCTGGAGACCGTCGACGCCGACGCCGACCGGGTCACCCGCCTCATCGCCGAGCTGCTCGACATCTCGCGCATCGACAGCGGACGGCTGGAGGTCAGGCGCCAGCCGGTCGACATCGGCGCGGCCGTGGGCCGGCACATCCAGGCGTACGTCGCCGCCGGGCAGCCCGCCGACCGGTTCCTGCTGCGGATCGAGCAGCCGCTGCCCGCGCTGTGGGCCGATCCCGACAAGATCGACCAGGTGCTCAGCAACCTGCTGGAAAATGCCGTGCGGCACGGCGAGGGAACCGTCACCATTGACGTCACGGCCACGGAGTCCCCCCGCGAGGACGAGGACACCGGCACGTCGGTCACGGTGACCGACGAGGGGCCCGGCATCCCGGAGGAGTCCATGAACCGCGTCTTCACCCGCTTCTGGCGGGGCAGCAAGCGCGGTGGCACGGGCCTCGGGCTCTACATCGTCAAGGGCATCGTCGAGGCCCACGGCGGGACCATCACCGTCGGCCGCGGCCCCCAGGGCGGCGCCGAGTTCCGATTTACCCTGCCCGTGGCGGCCCCGGCGTACCTCACCTGAGAGCCGGCGGGCGCCCCACGGGCGCATTCGTATACCTCCACCCCGTTAGACTCGGCCTTTGGCACCCATGTGTCCCATGGACGGCCCTCTGACCTCTGAGTGAGTCGGTGACGGGGACCTTCAGCCAGCCAATCGGAAGCACGGGAAGAGATGTCGGCACCCAATAAGTCGTACGACCCTGTAGAGGTCGAGGCGTTGAAACCGGAAGAGATCGAGCGCATGCGGGACGAGGCGCTCGCCGCCTTCAGCGCAGCGGACTCCCTCGACGCGCTCCAGGAGGCCAAGGTCGCCCACACCGGGGGCACCTCCCCGCTGGCCCTCGCCAACCGCGAGATCGGCGCCCTGCCCCCGCACGCCAAGGCCGCCGCCGGCAAGCTGGTCGGCCAGGCCCGCGGCGCCGTGAGCAAGGCGCTCGCCGCCCGCCAGGCCGAGCTGGAGGCCGAGCGGGACGCGCGTGTGCTGGTCGAGGAGTCGGTGGACGTCACGCTGCCGTACGACCGCGTACCGGCCGGCGCCCGCCACCCGCTCACCACCCTGTCGGAGCGCATCGAGGACGTCTTCGTGGCCATGGGCTACGAGGTCGCCGAGGGGCCGCAGGCCGAGGCCGAGTGGTTCAACTTCGACGCCCTGAACATCGGCCCGGACCACCCGGCCCGCGGCGAGGCCGACACCTTCTTCGTGGCCGGCCCCGAGGGCGGCACCGAGTCCGGTGTCGTGCTGCGCACCCACACCTCGCCCGTGCAGATCCGCTCGCTGCTGGAGCGTGAGCTGCCGGTGTACGTGATCTGCCCCGGTGTCGTCTACCGCACCGACGAGCTGGACGCCACGCACACCCCGGTCTTCCGCCAGGTCGAGCTGCTCGCCGTCGACGAGGGCCTGACCATGGCCGACCTCAAGGGCACCCTGGACCACATGGTCCAGTCGCTGTTCGGCGAGGGCATGAAGACCCGGCTGCGGCCGAACTTCTTCCCCTTCACCGAGCCGTCCGCCGAGATGGACATGGTGTGCTACGTCTGCCGCGGCGAGTCCGTCGGCAACCCCGACCGGCCCTGCCGCACCTGCTCCAGCGAGGGCTGGATCGAGCTGGGCGGCTGCGGCATGGTCAACCCGCGGGTGCTCACCGCCTGCGGCGTCGACCCGGAGAAGTACAGCGGCTTCGCCTTCGGGTTCGGCATCGAGCGGATGCTGATGTTCCGCCACAACGTCGAGGACATGCGAGACATGGTCGAGGGTGACGTCCGGTTCACTCGGCCGTTCGGGATGGAGATCTGATGCGGGTCCCGCTTTCCTGGCTGCGGGAGTACGTCGACCTGCCGGCCACCGAGACCGGCCGTGACGTCCAGGCCAAGCTCATTTCGGCCGGTCTGGAGGTCGAGACGGTCGAGCAGCTCGGCCACGACCTCAAGGGCCCCCTGGTCGTCGGTCAGGTGCTGACCATCGAGGAGCTGGAGGGCTTCAAGAAGCCGATCCGGTTCTGCACGGTCGACGTCGGGCAGGCCAACGGCACCGGCGAGCCGCAGGAGATCGTCTGCGGCGCCCGGAACTTCGTCGTCGGCGACAAGGTCGTGGTCGTGCTTCCCGGCGCCACCCTGCCCGGCGGCTTCTCGATCTCCGCGCGCAAGACGTACGGCAAGACGTCCCACGGCATGATCTGCTCCAGCGACGAGCTGGGCATGGGCGACGACGGCACGCACGGCATCATCGTGCTGCCGCCGGAGACCGAGGTCGGCAAGGACGCCGTCGAACTGCTGGAGCTGGTCGACGAGGTCCTGGACATCGCCGTCACCGCCAACCGCGGCGACTGCCTGTCCATCCGCGGTGTCGCCCGCGAGACCGCCATCGCCTACGGCCTGCCGCTGCGCGACCCGGCCCTGATCGACGTGCCCGGCCCGAACGCCTTCGGCTACCCGGTCCAGGTCACCGACCCGGTCGGCTGCGACCGCTTCACCGCCCGCACGGTGATCGGTCTCAGCCCGGAGGCCCGCTCGCCGATCTGGCTCCAGCGCCGGCTGCAGAAGGTCGGCATGCGCCCGATCTCGCTCGCCGTCGACGTCACCAACTACGTGATGATGGAACTCGGCCAGCCCCTGCACGCCTACGACCGGAGGCTGGTCCAGGGCACCATCGGCGTGCGCCGGGCGGAGGCGGGCGAGAAGCTCGTCACGCTGGACGGCGTGGAGCGCAAGCTGGACGCCGAGGACCTGGTCATCACCGACGACCGCGGCCCCATCGGCCTCGCGGGCGTCATGGGCGGCGCCAACACCGAGATCGCCGACCACGACGACCTCGAGAACGCCACCACCGACGTGGTGATCGAGGCCGCCCACTTCAACGCGGTGTCGATCGCGCGGACGGCCCGTCGCCACAAGCTGTCCTCGGAGGCGTCCCGCCGCTTCGAGCGGGGCGTCGACCCGCAGGCCTCGTCCGCCGCGGCCCAGCGCACGGTCGACCTGCTGGTGCTGCTCGCCGGCGGCACCGCCGAGGCAGGCGTCACCGAGATCACCGCGCCGTCCGCCCCGCACACCATCACCCTCCCGGCCGACCACCCGGACAAGGTGGCCGGTGTCGACTACGGCCGCGAGACTGTCGTACGGCGGCTGCAGGAGGTCGGCTGCGACGTGTACGGGCAGGACGAGCTGATCGTCACCGTGCCGTCCTGGCGGCCCGACCTCCTCGAGGCCAACGACCTCGCCGAGGAGGTCATCCGTCTGGAGGGCTACGAGAACCTGCCCTCCACGCTGCCCAAGCTCCCCTCGGGCCGCGGTCTGACCCACCGCCAGCGACTGCACCGCCGGGTCGGCCGCGCGCTGGCCGGGGCCGGTTATGTCGAGGCGCCGAACTACCCCTTCGTCAGCGAGCAGGTCTTCGACCAGCTGCTGCTGGCGGCGGACGACCCGCACCGCCGGGTCGTGAAGCTGACGAACCCCCTCAGCGACGAGGAGCCCGCGCTGCGTACGTCGCTGCTGCCGGGTCTGCTCGGCGCGCTGCGGCGCAACGTCGGGCGGGGCTCGCACGATCTCGCCCTGTTCGAGACGGGGCTGGTGTTCCACCCGCGCGCGGAGCGCAAGGTGGCCGCCGCGCTGCCGGTGGACCGGCGTCCCACGGACGAGGAGATCGCCGCACTGAACGCCGCTCTGCCGGTGCAGCCGCGGCACGTGGCCGCCGTGCTCGCCGGTGCGCGGGAGCAGGCCGGCTGGTGGGGCAAGGGCCGGCCGGCGGACTGGGCCGACGCCGTCGAGGCGGCTCGGGCCGTGGCCCGGGAGGCCGGTGCCGAACTGGTCGTGCGCAAGGGGCAGTACGGGCCGTGGCACCCGGGGCGGACCGCCGAGCTGGTGGTCGTCGCCGACGGTGCCGAGACGGTCGTGGGCCACGCCGGTGAGCTGCACCCGCGGGTCGTGAAGGCCCTGGGGCTGCCCGACCGTACCAGTGCGATGGAACTGGACCTGGACGCGGTGGAGGCGGCCGGCAACGACACGCCTCAGGCGCCGCGCATCTCCACGTTCCCGGTGGCGACGCAGGATGTCGCTCTCGTCGTCGACCAGTTCGTGCCGCATGCCGAGGTGGAGGCCGCACTGCGGGACGGCGCGGGCGAGCTGTTGGAGTCCGTCCGGCTGTTCGACGTGTATGAGAACGCGGAACAGTTGGGCGAGGGCCGGAAGTCCCTGGCCTACGCGCTGCGGTTCCGGGCGTCGGATCGGACCCTGACCGTCGATGAGGCGACCGCGGCTCGGGACGCGGCTGTCGCGCTCGCGGGTGAGCGGACCGGAGCGGTGCTGCGGGCTTAGTCGCGCCTCACCTGCATAAATGCGCGAGGCTGACGGGCGGTCACTCATTTGGGTGACAATCCCGGGCGATCTGGTCCTCCCGGGTCATGCGGTCGACAGAATCGGACCGGCCTTTCGAGGCCGGTCCGGTTGTGCTTTCGGGGCCTGTATGGGGGGCCATCGGCATGATTCGCATCAGGGCTGGGGCTTCCCTGTTTCGCAAGCGCTTGCTCGCGTTGGGGCTTCCCCTGGCGTGGGGTGGCGCGGCCGTCACATACAAGCTGGCCTGCCCGGTCGCCCAGCAGAACGGGCTCGGCGCGCGCATCGTGAGCAGCGCCGTCTTCTTCGCCGTGGGCACCGGGCTCGTCCTCCATGTACGGCATGCGCTGCTGCGCGAGTTGAGGGAGGCACGCAAGGTCGCGGGCGCCGCCCAGAGCGTGCTGCTACGGCCGCTGCCACCGCGGGTGGAGGGGCTGAACGTGGCCGCCGCCCAGCTCTCCGCCGACCGGGGCGCGGCCATCGGCGGTGACCTGTACGAGGTCATCGCCACCGAGCACGGTGTCCGGGTCGTCATGGGGGACGTGCGCGGGCACGGGATCGACGCCATCGCCACGGCCGCCGCCGTCCTCGGCAGCTTCCGGGAGGCCGCGCACGACGAGCCGGAGCTGGGGGGCGTGCTGCGCAGGCTGGAGCGGGCGCTGGCACGGCACCTGAGAGAGCGCGCCCGTGCCGGGCATCCCTCGGCCGGGGCCGAGCCCGAGCATCCGGTCGCCGAGGAGTTCGTCACCGTACTGCTCCTGGAGATCCGGCCGGACGGCGAGCTGCGCGTCCTCAACTGCGGTCATCCGTGGCCGTATCGGCTCAGTGGACCCCGCGTCGAGCCCCTGGCCCGAGCGGATCCCCTCCCTCCGCTCGGGCCCTTCCCCCTCCCGCCCGAACTGGACACGGAACACTGCGGTCATCTGCTGGCCGGCGAAACCCTTTTCCTCCACACGGACGGCGCGGAGGACGCACGCGACAGCCGCGGCCGCTTCTTTCCTTTGGGCGAGGTCCTGGCCCAGTGCGCACGGGGTGCCCCCGCGGCTGTCCCGCAGGCAGTCCTCGGCTCCGTCTTCACCGCACTGCTCCGGCACACGGCAGGAACTCCGGCGGACGACGTGGCACTTCTCGTACTGACAAACGACCGTCAGCCTCGACGCCCCAAAGGGGCGCGGGACGATGACATCAGCGGCTCCGCCGCGCGGGCGCGACCAGCCACGGCCGATCCGCAGCCGACAACGTACCTCTGACAACCCCCTGCTTAGTCGTACGGCCAAACCGCCGGCGGCCGTCCGCCCCGCCACGGAGTGTCGGGCAGGCAGCCGGGCGGACGGCATGGATTCGGGCCGCCGCACTGTACGAGGGGGAGCCGGCGGCCCGGCCGGCCTCTTGCGAGGCATTTCAGTCAACCGGTAGGAAACTCTCCGCAACAGTGCGCGTACGCTACGGATTCCTGCACTCCGTTCACACCCCGTGTGAAGCCGGTCGCACTACTCTGTCCGCACCGAGGCTCCCGGGGGGCATCCATGCAGCCCAACACTCTGCTCGACGCGATCCTGGACGAGGCGGGGATCTCGCACGCGGGGCTGGCGGCACACGTCAATCAGGCCGGGCGGGCGCGCGGTCTCGCCTTGCGCTACGAACACACGGCTGTGGCCCGGTGGTTGAAGGGACAGCGGCCCCGGGGGCAGGTGCCCGACCTGATCTGCGAGGTGCTCGCCGGCCGGCTGCACCGCCCGGTCACCCTCGACGACATCGGCCTCGGCGTCCCCGGTGAGCCCTCCACCCCGCACGCCACCTCCCTGTCCGGCTTCGTCGAGCGGGCCACCGCGCTGTGGCGCTCCGACGAGCAGCAGCGCCCGCACATCCTGGGCGCGCCCGCGGTGACCGGCACGCCCGCGGTCATGCCCGTGTGGGAGTGGGAGAACCCGCCCGAGGACGTCGACGTCTCGCGGGGAGGTCGGCACCGGGTCACCCCCGCCGACCTGGAGATGCTGCGTGCCGCCCGCACGCACTACGAGCAGATGTACCGCAAGGCGGGCGGTATCGCGACCCGGACCCGGATCGTCGGCTTCCTGAACGCCGAGGCCGCGCCGCTGCTGCGGGGCAGCTACACCGACGCCACGGGTCGTCAACTGCACCGGGCCACGGGCGGGTTGGTGGCGATCGCCGGCATCTGCGCGTACGACTCGGACGCGCACGGGCTCGCCCAACGCTACTTCCACCAGGCCCTGCGGCTGGCGAAGGCCAGCGGCGACCGGGGACTGGGCGCCTATGTGATAGCGCTGCTGGTCAACCAGGCCCTGTTCATGCGGGAGTACCGGCAGGCGGTGGCGTTCGCGGAGGCCGCGCTGCGCGCCGCCGGCAAGCACATCACCCCGGCGCTCGCCTCGGACCTGTACGCGATGCAGGCCAAGGCGTACGCGCACCTCGGTGACGGCACGAGCGCGCTGTCCTGCATCCGGCGTGCGGAGCAGGCCGCCGAACGCATCCGGCGGGGCTACGAACCCGACGAGACCGGCTATGTCCAGCCGGGATTGGTCAACGTCCAGGTGGCGGAGGCGTTGCTCAGCCTCGGCGAACTCGTGGCGGCGGGGGAGCACGCGGCGGCCGCCGTGGACAACCCGGCGCACGACCGCGGCCGGGTGCACCGGCTCGCCATGCTCAGCACGATCGAGTTGCGCCGGGGCAACGCCGACAAGGCGGTGGCCACCGCCGTGCAGATGGCCGAGCAGGCGCGCGGAATGGAGTCGCAGCGGCTGCGCGACAGACTCCGGGCGGTCCGCGAACACCTGGTGCGCAACGGATGCGCGGGCACCGCCGAGGCCGCCGAACTCATCGACGGAGCGCTGCGCGTGCCGCTGTAGGCCGGTTCCCGAGCACCGCCATCCCACAGTCCCTGCTGCGATATTGCCACTTACTCGACGGAAGGTGGCAGAACCGTGCAGTGGACGAAACAGAACGAACAAACTGTGTACTCAAACCGCTGGTTCAGCGTCAACCTCGCGGATGTCGAGTTGCCGGACGGCCGGCATCTCGACCACTTCCTGATACGGCTGCGGCCGGTGGCAGTGGCGACCGTGGTCAACGAGGCCAACGAGGTCCTCCTGCTGTGGCGCCATCGCTTCATCACCGACAGCTGGGGCTGGGAACTCGCCGCGGGCGTCGTGGAGGACGGAGAGGACATCGCCCGCGCGGCCGCCAGGGAACTGGAGGAGGAGACCGGCTGGCGGCCGGGACCCTTGCACCACCTCATGACGGTGGAACCGTCCAACGGACTCACCGACGCCCGACACCACATCTACTGGTCGGACGAGGGTGAGTACATCGGACACCCGGTGGACGACTTCGAGTCGGACCGCCGGGAGTGGGTCTCCCTGAAGCTGGTGCCGGACATGGTCGCCCGCGGTGAGGTCCCGGCCGCCAACATGGCGGCCGCGTTACTGCTCCTGCACCACCTCAGGCTCGGGCAGGACAGCGTGCGCTGACGTCAGCGCCCCAGCGCCTGCCAGACCGCCACGACGAGGGCCCCCACCGCCGTGACGGCCGCGATCGAGGGCAGCGGCCAGCGGGCGTGTTCCAGGGTGACGAGCCGGGTGTTCAGCTCGTCCAGTTCCTTGGAGGTCTCCTCGGTGCGATGGGTGAGCAGTGCCAGTCCGCCCTCGACACGCGCGTACGCCACGTCGAGGCGGCGTCGTAACTCTGCGAGTTCTCCCTGGACGACCAAATGCTCGGGGTCGGCGGTCACGAACCGCTCCTTTCCTTGCTCGTCTCTCATCAGGTGCATGCGCATGATGAGTCAACTCGCCTGGTGGGCAGGTGGGGAGAGTGTGCGGTCGGCATATGCGGGCCCGGTGCGCACACGGCGTGTGAACGGCGCGGGCCCGGCACTCCGAAGAGTGCCGGGCCCCTGTCCGTCGCACTGTGTGAGCAGCACCCTGGAGCGGGCACTGTGCACCGGGCTGGCGGTCGTCAGCCGTAGGTGTAGAACCCCGAGCCGGTCTTGCGGCCGAGCCGGCCCGCGTCGACCATGCGCTGCAGCAGCGGGGGAGCGGCGTAGAGGGGCTCCTTGTACTCCTCGTACATCGAGTTGGCGATGGAGACTATGGTGTCCAGGCCGATCAGGTCGGACAGCTTCAGCGGGCCCATCGGGTGGGCACAGCCCATCTCCATGCCGTTGTCGATGTCCTCACGGCCCGCGATGCCCGACTCGAACATCCGGATCGCGGAGAGCAGATACGGCACCAGCAGCGCGTTGACCACGAAGCCGGAGCGGTCCTGGGCGCGGATCGCGTGCTTGCCGAGGACCTTCTCGGCGAAGACCTGGGCGCGGCTGAGCGTGCCCTCGGACGTGGTGAGCGCCGGGATCAACTCGACGAGTTTCTGCACCGGCGCGGGGTTGAAGAAGTGGATGCCGACGATCTGGTCCGGCCGCGAGGTGGCGACCGCCAGCCTCACCAGGGGGATGGAGGAGGTGTTGGAGGCCAGGATCGCGTCGGGCCGGGTCACCACCTGGTCGAGCACCTGGAAGATCTCCGTCTTCACCTGCTCGTTCTCCACGACGGCCTCGATCACCAGATCCCGGTCGGCGAACTCGCCGAGATCGGTGGTGAAGCTGAGCCGCGCCAGGGTCGTCGCCAGCTCCTCCTCGGTGATCTTGCCGCGCTCCGCCGCCTTGGACAGGGAGTTGAACAGCCGGGTCCGGCCGATCTCCAGGGCCTCACCGGTGGTCTCGGCGACCTTCACATCCAGTCCGGCCCGGGCGCACACCTCGGCGATGCCCGCTCCCATCTGGCCACAGCCGACCACTCCGACGCGTTCGATGTCGGTCACATCGTCCCCTTCGCTGATCTACGAATCCGGCAGGTCTCCCCGTGGTCCGGTCCCTGCTCCAAACCTGCACGTTACCTCCGGCGATCGTTGATCGATCGTTCGGGTACCGCGTGGCAGTCTGACGCGGGACACGGCCCGGGCCGAGAATCGCGCCCGGACACGCATTGGGCATCTGGAGGTAGGGGAATGCTGCACCGGAGGACTCGGCTGTCGAGACGGGCGTTCGCGGTGACGGCCCTGTCGGCGCTCGTGGCGGGGGGTGGCGCGATGGCGGCCGGTGCGGCGATGGCGGGCGGCTCGGACACCTCGGACGACTCGGGCCGGCGGAAGGCGTCGGGTCAGCTGCGGGGCGTGTGGGTGGCGACCGTGACCAACCGGGACTGGCCGTCCAAGCCGGGCCTGACCGTGGACCGGCAGAAGGCCGAGCTGACCGCGATCCTCGACCGGGCCGTCGAGGACCGCCTCAACGCCGTGATCCTCCAGGTACGACCGACGGCCGACGCGCTGTGGCCCTCGCCCTACGAACCCTGGTCGGACGTCCTCACCGGCACCCAGGGCAAGACCCCGGGCTGGGACCCGCTGGGCACGGCGGTGAAGGAGGCCCACGCGCGCGGTCTGGAACTGCACGCCTGGTTCAACCCGTACCGCGTCGCCAACCACACCGACCCGACGAAGCTGGTCGCCTCGCACCCCGCGCGCAGGCACCCGGACTGGGTGGTGACCTACGGCGGAAAGATGTACTACAACCCCGGACTCCCCCAGGTGCGGGCCTTCGTAGAGGACGCGATCCTCGACGCGGTCCGGAAGTACCCGGTCGACGCCGTGCACTTCGACGACTACTTCTACCCCTACCCGGTGGCCGGCCAGACCTTCGACGACGACGAGGCCTACGACCGCTACGGCGGCGCCTTCTCCGACCGGGCCGCCTGGCGCCGGGACAACATCGACAAGCTGGTGCGCGAGACGGCGGCCAGGATCAGGCGGACCCGCCCCGGCACCCGGTTCGGCATCAGCCCGTTCGGCGTGTGGCGCAACAGCGCCACCGACTCGCGCGGCTCGGACACCAGGGCGGGCGTGCAGACGTACGACGACCTGCACGCGGACACCCGCAAGTGGGTGCGCGAGCACTGGATCGACTACATCTGCCCGCAGATCTACTGGAACATCGGCTTCGCCGCCGCCGACTACGCCACGCTCGTGCCCTGGTGGGCGGAGGTGGCCAAGGGCACACCGACGCAGCTGTACATCGGCGAGGCGCTCTACAAGGCCGGTGACCCGGCCCAGCCCGCCGCCTGGCAGGACCCCGCCGAACTGTCCCGGCACCTCACCCTGGCCGCGAAGTACCCACAGGTCCGCGGGCATGCCTTGTTCGCCGCCGGGGACGTGGCGAGGGACCGGATCGGCGCGATGGCACGGGTGGTCGCCGACCACTACCAGCAGCCGGCGAGACCCCCGCGCTGAACCGGCGGATCAGCGTTGTGTTTCCCTGTGGCGGATCTCGGTGTCCGGGCCGGGAGAGCAGATACCCGTGTGCCCGTCCTCGAAGCGGACGCGGTACGGGGGGTTGCCCTCCTGGCCCAGGATCTCGACGATCTCGCCGACCTTGTCGTGCTGGCCTACCACCCTGCCGTGTTGGACAAGCTGGTCGCCCACGGTTGCACGCATCTGTAGGGCCTCCTCACCAAGTGCGGGAGCAGCGGTCCGTGGCCTTGAGTCTACGGCGCGGGGGCTTCCTGGGAAGCGGGCCGAACGTCCTCAACCCCGCGCCCGCTGGGTGACGGCGATGCACACCAGTACCGCCGCGGCCGTCAGCGGGGCGGCCACCGTCAGGTGCTCGCCCAGCAGCAGCACCGACCACACCAGTGTGAGCAGGGGCTGGGCAAGCTGCAACTGGCTGGCCTTGGGGATGCCGATGGCCGCCATGCCCCGGTACCAGACGACCAGACCGAGGAACTGCGAGCCCGCCGCCACCCACAACAGCCCGGCCACGCTGTGCGCGGTCAGGTGCGCGGGTTCGTACGACAGAGCAACCGCCGCGGCCGGCACGGCGGCCGGCAGACACAGCGCCAGCGCCCAGCCGATCACCTGCCAGCCCGGCATCACCCGGGCCAGCCGGCCGCCCTCGGTGTACCCGGCGGCGCACACCAACAGGGCGGCGAACAGATAGAGATCGGCGGCCGTCAGTGCCCCGCCGCTCTGCTGCACGGTGAACGCGACGACCGCGGCCGCACCCGCGAGCGCCGCCGTCCAGAAGGTGCGCGAGGGCCGGCTGCCCATGCGCAGGGCGGACAGCAACGCGGTCGTCAGCGGCAGCAGCCCGACCACGACGGCAGCGTGCGCGGTGGTGGACGTCCGCAGCGCGAGCGTGGTCAGCAGCGGGAACCCGACCACCACTCCCGCGGCGACCACCGCGAGCCCCGCCCAGTGCCGCCGCTGCGGCGCCGGCACCCGCAGGACCAGCAGACACCCGCCCGCGATGACCGCGGCCAGCACACACCGCACGGCGACCAGCGCCCAGGGCCCGAACCCCTCCAGTCCCCAGGCGGTGGCCGGGAAGGTGAGCGAGAAGGCGGTGACACCGAGGGCGGCCTGGAGGGTTCCCCCGGTGCCCGGCACCTTCGAGGGGACGCCGACCGGGGTGTCGACTGCTATCGGCGTGGCCGCAGTAGCGCTACTCTGTGCTCTCATGCAAGAGCGTAGCAGCGTCGGCGAACTGGCGAATCAGCTGAAGCGGGAACTGAACCGCTATCCGTCCGGTGGAAAGCTCCCGTCGAGCCGTGCCCTGGTCGAGCGGTTCCGCGTCAGCCCGGTGACCGTCTCGCGTGCCCTCGCCCAGCTCGCGGCCGAGGGCCTGGTCGTCACCCGGCCCGGCGCCGGCGCCTACCGTGCCGAGCCGCGTGCCGCCACCGCTCCCGCCGGAGACACCTCCTGGCAGGAGGTCGCCCTGAGCGCGGACGGCGCCGCCGACCTCGTACCGCGCACGGTGGACGCCTCCGGTGTGGTGGTGTCCCTCGCCGCGCCGCCGCCCGGCGTCATCGAGTTCAACGGCGGCTATCTGCACCCCTCCCTGCAGCCGGAGCGGGCGATGGCGGCCGCCCTGGCGCGTGCGGGACGCCGGCCCGGGGCCTGGGGGCGGCCACCGATGGAAGGGCTGCCGGAACTGCGCGAGTGGTTCGCGCGCGGTCTCGGCGGCGGGGTCACCGCGGCGGAGGTGCTGATCACGGCGGGCGGCCAGTCCGCGCTGACGACGGCCCTGCGCGCCCTCGCCCCGCCGGGAGCGCCGGTGCTCGTCGAATCCCCCACCTACCCGGGCATGTTGGCGATCGCCCGGTCGGCCGGCCTGCGACCGGTGCCGGTCCCCATGGACCCCGACGGCGTCCGGCCGACCCTCCTCGCCGACGCCTTCCGCGCGACCGGCGCCCGTGTCCTCGTCTGCCAGCCCCTGTTCCAGAACCCGACCGGCGCGGTCCTCGCCCCCGACCGCCGGGCCGAGGTGCTGGGCATCGCCCGCGCGGCCGGCGCCTTCGTCGTGGAGGACGACTTCGTACGACGGCTCGTGCACGAGGACTCCGGACCGCTGCCGAGCCCGCTCGTCGCCGACGACCCCGACGGAGTCGTCGTCCACGTCGGCTCGCTGACCAAGGCGACCTCGCCGAGCTTCCGGGTCAGCGCGCTCGCCGCCCGCGGCCCGGTTCTCGAACGCCTGCGCGCCATCCAGGTCGTCGACACCTTCTTCGTCCCCCGCCCGCTGCAGGAAGCGGCCCTCGAACTCGTCGGCTCCCCGGCCTGGCCCCGCCATCTCCGCGCGATCTCGGCGGAGTTGAAGACCCGCCGGGACACCATGACCGCGGCCCTCCGCCTCGACCTGCCCGAACTCGCCCTGCCGCACATCCCCTCCGGCGGCTACCACCTCTGGCTGCGCCTGCCCGACGGCACCGACGACGGCGCGCTGACCTCGGCCGCCCTGCGCGCGGGCGTCGCCATCACCCCCGGCCGCCCCTACTTCAGCGCCGAACCCCCGGCCGCCCACGTCCGGTTGAGCTTCGCCGCGGTCGCGGGGACCGGGGAGATCACCGAAGGGGTCCGGCGCCTGCGCACGGCCTGCGACGAAGCGCTGGGATAACCGTTCGACGCCGGCCGCCGCGTCCTGCGAGCATCCCGCCATGAACGACGCCCCGAGCCTCCCCGACGGCTACGAGATATCCACCGACCCCGACCGCCTGGACGTCGACCGGGTGCACCGGTGGCTGTCCACCGACGCGTACTGGGCGAAGGGCCGCCCGCGTGAGAAGCATGACCGGGCGGTCGCGAGTTCGCTGAACTTTGGGGTGTATGACACGGTTTCGGGTGATCAGGTCGCTTATGCCCGGGTCGTCACCGACCGGTCGACCTTCGCCTGGCTGTGCGACGTCTACGTCGACCGGTCCGTGCGCGGCAAGGACATCGGTACGGCGATGGTGGGCGCCGTACGCGACCACCTGCTGCCCTTCGGGCTGCGCCGCGTCCTGCTCGCCACGGCCGACGCGCACGGCGTTTACGCCAAGCTCGGTTTCGAGCCGCTCGCCCAGCCCGACATCTGGATGGCGCTGGTCCTGGAGTGAAATGTCCGCCAGGTCCTGACCTTGAAGTAAGTTCTCGGCCACCCTGGGTCACTCACGCGCAACAGCCCTTGACCTGCGCACTCTCGCGACTCACCATCGCCGCATGCAACTTCGCGTCACGTTCGTCGCCGCCGCGCGCAGCTCGCCGCTGCTCGCGGAGCGCTTCGAGGACGACCGGCCGCTCGACCAGGCCGGGTGGGACGAGGTGTTGCGCGTCGCCCCCGATCTGATCCCCCTGGCGGCGGCCGAGCTGCGCTACTGCTCGCCCACACCCCGCAGCCGCGCGACCGGCGACGCCCTCGGGTACGCGCCCCTGGTGCAGCTCGCGTTGCGCGACTGCGACATGGGCCGCTGGCGGGGGCTGACCCTGGGCGAGGCGATGGCCCGCGAGCCGGAGGCGGTGGACGCCTGGCTCGCCGACCCGCGTGCCGTCCCGCACGGGGGCGAGTCGCTGGTGGAGTTCATCTCCCGGGTGGGCAACTGGCTCGACACCCGGCCCGTCGACGACGGCGGGCGGATCGTCGCCGTGGCCGAGCCGTCCGTCATCCGGGCCGCCCTGGTGTACGCGCTGAAGGCGCCGCCGTCCACGTACTGGAACATCGACGTCCGCCCCCTGTCGACGACCACCGTCACAGGCCATGCCGGGCGCTGGAACCTCCGCTTCGACGGAGTGCCGGCTCAGCCCACGCGGGCGTAGTCGGTCGTCAGCAGGAGGTCCTTCGCCGGGCCGCCCACCCGCCACACCGTCCGCCAGTGGTCCGCGTCCCGGACGGTGAACTCACCGCGGTAGAGATCGGCCGCGCAGGGGTGGTCGGCCACATGCCGGCCGGTGCTGAGATCCAGGTCGTGGAAGGGCCGCCCGTCACCGAAGCGGACATCGGCCGTCCCCGGCGCACTCCCCGGCAGGAAACGCAGGGTCCGCTCGGCGGGCCGCGCGACCCCCTGCCAGACGAACGTCCCGGCCTCGAGGTGCAGCAGCCCACCGCCCTCCAGCGGACTGAACGCGGTGCCCCCTTCGAAGCGACCCTCGTCCCCACCGACGAGGTCCCGCACGACACGATCCACCCGCCACCGCCCCGCCAGATACCCCAGCACGTCCGCCACGGGCCAGAAATCTCCCCGTCCATCCATGCCCGTGACCCTACGCCCCTCGCCCATCCTCCGGCGAATTCATCATTAAATTACGCGCCGGGAAATTGCTGTTTCCCGTCCGTTAACCGACCCATACGTAAACCCTGAGGGGCATTCGAAATCGGCTTGATTCTTTCCGCGTACGGAACAACCGATCGCATTCGCGGACCGTCTAAGCCGTCGAATCGATAACCCGCGGGGAGTACCAAGGAATGAGCCGCTCGACCCTGTCCAAAGCCGTTTCGGGCGGCCGTTTCAGGACCAGGGGGGCCGCCGCGCTGCTCGCGGCGGTCCTCACCACCACCGTGTTCTGCGTGGCCGACGCGGCGGCCCGCAGCTACCCCTTCGGACCCCGCACCCGCGACGTCAACGACCTCGGCAACCAGTACGTACCCTTCCACGCCCACCTGTGGGACCTGCTGCACGGCAAGGCCGACGGCGGCCTCTTCATCAACTGGCAGTCCGGCTTCGGCTCCAGCTTCCTGCCCGACCTGGGCACCTACCTCAGCAGCCCGTTCGCCCTGCTCGTCGGCGTCTTCCCGCGGCACGAGATCGACCTCGCGGTGTACGTGATCACCGTGCTGAAGACGGCCGCCGCCGGCGCCGCCATGGCCTGGCTGCTGCTCAGCCTGCGCTCCGGGCGCTGGTGGGCGGCCGGTCTGCTGGGCGCCTCGTACGGGCTGTGCGGCTGGAGCGTGGCCGTCGCCTCGTACAACCCGATGTGGCTCGACGGGCTGATCGCGCTGCCGCTGTTCTGCCTGGTCGGCGAGTGGACGCTGCGGCGCCGCCGGCCGCTGCTCGGCGTGCTGGTGGTGACGGAGGCGTGGATCGCCAACTTCTACACCGCCTACATGGCCACCCTCGCCGCCGGTCTGGTGCTGCTGCTCAGGCTGTGGCTCTCCGACCTCTCGCGCAGGCAGCGACTGCGGGCCGCCGGCCGCGCCGCCGCCACCGTGGCGCTGGGCGTGGGCCTGGCCGCCCCGCTGGTGACGGTCATCTACTTCGGCACCAAGCACGCCTACCCGGGCCGGGTCGTGGACTTCACGCCCGTGTCGACGGAGGACCTGCTGGCCCGTCTGCTGCCGACGACGTACACCTTCGGCAGTCCCGCGGTCTACGCGGGCACCGCCGCCCTTCTGCTCGCCCTCGCCCTGCCCTTCCACCGGGCGGTCCCGGTGCGGGTGCGCGTCGCCTGGACGGCACTGGTCGTCGCGGTGACGCTGTCGCTGCAGTGGGAGCCGACCCATCTGGTCTGGCACGCCTTCGCCACCCCGCAGGGCAGCCCGTACCGGCAGGCGTTCGTCCTGTGCGGACTGGTGGTGGTCGCCGCCTGGCACGCGCTGTCGTACGGGCCGCCGGACTGGCGTGCCCTGGGCGCGGCGACGGGTCTGCTGGCGCTGATCACCGCCGTCGCGAGCCGGAGTGCCCTGGTGCAGCACCTCACCTGGGTGGTGCTGTCACTCGCCGTCGTGGGCGCGCTGGGCGGACTGGTCCTGCTGCGGCTCGCGGACACCGCCTCCGACACCGCCAGGCGCGGACTGCGTACCGCGTTCACCGTCCTCGCCGTGGCCCTGCTGTTCGGCGGCCAGTTCGGGGAGGCCATGGCCACCTCCGCCGACGCCTCCCGGCAACGCCTGCGGCACATGGACAACTACGCGCCCTGGGGGCAGCGGCAGGAGCGCCAGTCGGAGCTGATCGCGCAGAGGGACGACTGGCCGGCGTACCGCACCGACGCCGGTCGCGAGCAGACCGTCGCCAACGATCCGATGCTGGTCGGCGGCCAGGGCGCCCAGTACTACAGCAGCCTCACCTCGAACGTCCTCAGCCGTACGCTCACCGCCCTCGGCGGCGGCTGGACCTCCCGCGGCCGCAGCCTGCAGAGCCTCGACAACGCCGTGACCGACGCGATCTTCTCGATCGGCGCCCGGGTGCACTCACCGCCCGACCCGCACCAGGACTGGTTCCCGCAGGACGGCACCGCACCGACCGTCTCCCGGGAGGCCGTAGCGCCGCTGGTGACGGTACGGCCCTCCACCGCGGCCGCCGGCGGCTTCGGCGAGTCGCCGTACCGCAACCAGGAGCTGCTGCTGGGCTCCCGCGTCTACACCGTCCCCCCGATCGTCCTGCGGGACGACTCCGGGCAGCCGGTCCAGGGTGGCCAGGTGGGCTCCGGGAGCGCCGCCAAGAGGCCGGTGATCACGGCCCGCTGCCCGGCCGGCAGCCAGGCCTACCTCTGGGCCCCCCGGTTCTCCGGCACCGCGCGGCTGGGCGAGGACACCGCACGCTTCCGCTCGCTCCACCCCCGTAACCGCGCCGCCATGGAGCCACTCGGCCAGGTCCCCCCGTCCGGGCGGCTGCGCATCACCCTGACCCCCAACCGCCCCGGTCTCGTCCCGGACGGCGCCGTGGGCTGCCTGGACACCGAGCGGCTGCGCTCCGCCGTCGACCATCTCAAGGCCACCGGTGCCACCCGGGTCACCGTCTCCGACGGCACGATCCACGCCGAACTCCCCGCGGGCAGCAAGGGAACCGCCGTGGTCGCGGCGCCCCGCATCGCGGGCTGGCGCTGCGCGGCGGGCGGCGGCGACGCCCAACCGGCCAAGGAGTTCCACGGTCTGATCGCCGTCCCGCTCGACGGCGAATCGTCCAGCCTCACCTGCACCTTCCGTCCGCCCGGGCTGCGGCTCGGCACGGTCGTCGGGGCGGCCTCGCTGCTGACCCTGGCCCTGCTCGGCGTCCTCACCGCCGTCCGCCGACGGCGGACCCCCGAGCCCTCCTCGTCCGCCACGATCCGGCCGCGCGAGCGCGTGTCCGGCGCACTCTGACCCGCACTCAGGGGGAAAACCCATGCTCATATCGATCGTCGCGCCCTGCTACAACGAGGAAGACGTCATAGAACGCTTCCACGAGGCGGTCCAGCAGGTCGCGGAGGACCTGCTGCCGCTCGGCCACGACATGGAGTTCGTGTACGTCGACGACGGCAGCCGCGACCGCACGCTCCTGGTCCTGGAGAAGCTGGCCGACCTCGACGCCCGGGTGCGGTACGTGTCCTTCAGCCGCAACTTCGGCAAGGAGGCAGCCCTGCTCGCCGGCCTGCGCCACGCCTCCGGCGACTGCGTGGTCGTCATGGACTCCGACCTCCAGCACCCGCCGGAGCTCATCAAGCGCATGATCGAGCTGCGCGCCGAGGGCTACGACCAGGTCATCGCCCGCCGCACCCGCACCGGCGACCGCTTCACCCGCACCCTCACCGCGCGCCTGTACTACCGGCTCGTGAACCGTCTCGTGGACGTCGAACTCAAGGACGGCGTGGGCGACTTCCGGCTGCTGTCGCGGCGCGTGGTGGACGCGGTGGTGGACCTCACCGAGTACAACCGCTTCTCCAAGGGCCTGTTCGCCTGGGTCGGCTTTCCCAGCACCACCTTCGACTACGAGAACGCCGTCCGCGAGGCCGGCCGCAGCTCCTGGAGCATGCGCAGCCTGCTCAACTACGGCGTTGACGGACTGATCTCCTTCAACAACCGTCCGCTGCGCGCCGCCCTGCACCTCGGCTTCGCCCTGCTGCTGTGCGCGGCCGCGTACACCGCGTGGATCGTGGGCGCCGCCATCATCAACGGTGTGTCGACGCCCGGTTATGTCACCATCATCACGGCCCTCACCGGACTCGCCGGGGTACAGATGATCATGCTGGGCGTGATCGGGGAGTACACCGGGCGGATCTACTACGAGGTCAAGGGACGTCCGCACTTCCTGGTGAAGGCGACCAACGTGAAACGAGCGAAAGACCTCATTCCGTGATCTCTCGGCAGATGCTGACCTTCGCCGTCATAGGCGTGGTGAACACCGGCACGTACTACGGTTTTTACCTGCTGTTCCTCCCACGTTTCCCTTATCTTGTCGCGCATATTCTGGCGACCGCGCTCAGCATGGTCGGCTCCTTTTTCCTGAACGCCAGGTTCACCTACCGGACCCGGCCCACCTGGCGGAAATTCCTCCTCTTCCCCCTCACCAACGCCGCGAACTTCGTGGTCACCACGGTGGGGGTATACGTGCTCGTCGACCTCCTGGGCCTCGGCAGCCGGTACGCCCCGCTGATCGCCTCCATGGCGGCGATCCCGATCACCTTCGTCGTCTCGCGCTGGATCATGCTGCCGAAGGCGGAGAACGCCCTGGTGGGGGCGGAGCCCAGTCGGATTGCATAAACGTGCATCGAAACGTATAGTCATGCCATCCAGGAGGAGGATGACATGGCGGTACGTGCGGCGGTGGCCGGGGCGAGCGGATACGCGGGCGGAGAGCTCCTGCGTCTGCTGCTCACGCACCCCGAGGTCGAGATCGGGGCCCTGACCGGCAACTCCAACGCCGGCCAGACGCTCGGCGCGCTCCAGCCGCATCTGCTGCCGCTGGCCGGGCGGGTGCTCGAGGAGACCACCGCCGACGTCCTCGCCGGCCACGACGTCGTCTTCCTCGCCCTGCCGCACGGCCAGTCCGCCGCCGTCGCCGAACAGCTCGGCCCGGACGTCCTGGTCGTGGACATGGGCGCCGACTTCCGGCTGCAGGACCCGGCCGACTGGGTGCGGTTCTACGGCTCCGCGCACGCCGGGACCTGGCCCTACGGCCTGCCCGAACTGCCGGGTGCCCGCGCGGCGCTGGAGGGGTCCAAGCGCATCGCGGTACCCGGTTGCTATCCGACGGCCGCCTCGCTGGCCCTCTTCCCGGCCTACGCCGCCTCCCTCGCCGAGAACGAGGCCGTGATCGTCGCCGCCTCCGGCACCTCCGGCGCCGGCAAGACGCCCAAGCCGCATCTGCTGGGCAGCGAGGTCATGGGCTCCATGTCGCCGTACGGCGTCGGCGGCGGTCACCGGCACACCCCGGAGATCGTCCAGAACCTCAGCGCGGCCGCGGGGGAGCGGGTCTCCGTCTCCTTCACGCCGACCCTCGCCCCGATGTCCCGCGGCATCCTCGCCACGTGCAGCGCCAAGGCGGTCGCCGGAGTGACGGCTCAGTCCGTCCGCGCCGCCTACGAGAAGGCCTACGCCGACGAGCCCTTCGTCCACCTGCTGCCCGAGGGCCAGTGGCCCGCCACGGCGTCCGTGCACGGTTCCAACGCCGTTCAGGTGCAGGTCGCGTACGACGAGGCCGCCGGCCGCATCATCGCGATCAGCGCCATCGACAACCTGACCAAGGGCACCGCGGGCGGTGCCGTCCAGAGCATGAACCTCGCCCTGGGTCTCGACGAGACGACGGGTCTTTCCACGATCGGAGTCGCACCGTGAGCGACGCACGTGCAGCCACCGGGCTGCAGGCAACGACGAAAGCCCCACCTCTGCGCTGCACGGGCGGAGAAGCGAACAAGGAGATGCAGTGAGCGTCACGGCAGCCAAGGGATTCACGGCGGCGGGCATCGCCGCCGGGATCAAGGAGAACGGCAACCCGGACCTGGCCCTCGTGGTCAACAACGGTCCGCGCCGCGCCGCCGCCGGCGTCTTCACCTCCAACCGTGTGAAGGCCGCGCCGGTCCTGTGGTCCGAGCAGGTCCTCAAGAGCGGCCAGGTCTCCGCCGTCGTCCTCAACTCCGGTGGCGCCAACGCCTGTACGGGCCCCAAGGGCTTCCAGGACACGCACGCGACCGCCGAGAAGGCCGCCGAGGTGCTGGGGCGGGGCGCGATCGAGGTCGCGGTCTGCTCGACCGGCCTCATCGGCGTCCTGCTCCCGATGGACAAGCTGCTCCCGGGAGTCGAGACGGCCGCCGCCCAACTCTCCGAGCACGGCGGCGAGAAGGCCGCCATCGCCATCAAGACCACCGACAGCATGCACAAGACGTCCGTCGTGACGAAGGACGGCTGGACGGTCGGCGGCATGGCGAAGGGCGCGGGCATGCTCGCCCCCGGCCTCGCCACCATGCTGGTCGTCCTCACCACGGACGCGGCACTCGACGACGACGTCCTGGACAGGGCGCTGCGGGCAGCGACCCGCACGACCTTCGACCGCGTCGACTCCGACGGCTGCATGTCCACCAACGACACCGTGCTGCTGCTGGCCAGCGGCTCCGCCGAAGTCACCCCGGAGTACGAGGAGTTCGCCGAGGCCGTGCGGGCCGTCTGCGACGACCTCGGACAGCAGCTGATCCGGGACGCCGAGGGCGCCAGCAAGGACATCAAGGTCGAGGTCGTCAACGCCGCGAGCGAGGACGACGCCGTCGAGGTGGGTCGCTCCATCGCCCGCAACAACCTGCTCAAGTGCGCCGTGCACGGCGAGGACCCCAACTGGGGCCGCGTGCTCTCCGCGATCGGCACCACCAAGGCCGCCTTCGAGCCGGACCGGCTGAACGTCGCCATCAACGGCGTCTGGGTCTGCAAGAACGGCGGTGTGGGCGAGGACCGCGAGAAGGTCGACATGCGCTACCGCGAGGTGCACATCGTCGCCGACCTCGCCGCCGGCTCCGAGACCGCCACCATCTGGACCAACGACCTCACCGCCGACTACGTCCACGAGAACAGCGCCTACTCGTCATGAGCACCACGCGTAAGCACACCGCGCTCCCCAAGGCCCAGATCCTCATCGAGGCGCTGCCCTGGCTGGTCCGGCACAACGGCAGGACGGTCGTCATCAAGTTCGGCGGCAACGCCATGATCGACGAGGACCTCAAGGCCGCGTTCGCCCAGGACGTCGTCTTCCTGCACCACGCCGGGCTCAAACCCGTCGTCGTGCACGGCGGCGGCCCGCAGATCAGCCGGGCGCTCGAAACCCACGGCATCGTCAGCGAGTTCAAGGCCGGCCTGCGCGTCACCACCGAGGACGCCATGGACGTCGTACGGATGGTGCTGGCCGGGCAGGTGCAGCGGGAGCTGGTCAACCTGCTCAACCAGCACGGGCCGCTCGCCGTCGGACTGACCGGCGAGGACGCGCACACCATCACCGCCACCAAGCACCAGCCCGAGATCGACGGCGAGTTGGTCGACATCGGGCGGGTGGGCGAGATCACCGAGATCGACACGGGCGCGATCGAGGCACTGCTCGCCGACGGCCGGATCCCGGTCGTCTCGTCGATCGCCCGTAGCCAGGACGACGGACATGTCTACAACGTCAATGCTGATACGGCGGCTGCGGCACTCGCTGCTGCGCTTGGGGCGGAGACGCTCATGGTCCTCACGGACGTCGAGGGCCTTTACGAGGACTGGCCCAACAGCGACGAGGTGATCAGCCGCCTCACCGCTTCCCAGCTGGAGAAGCTGCTGCCGGAGCTGAGCTCCGGGATGGTGCCGAAGATGGAGGGCTGTCTGCACGCCGTACGCAACGGCGTCACCACCGCCCGGGTCATCGACGGCCGGGTCCAGCACTCGATCCTGCTGGAGATCTTCACCGACGAGGGCATCGGCACGATGGTCGTGCCCGACGGACAAGACGAACAAGACGCACAAGACAAACAAGACGAAAAAGAGGGGGATGCCGTATGACGCACAACCAGGAGCTGAGCGAGCGCTGGCAGGGCTCGCTCATGAACAACTACGGCACCCCGCTGCTGCCCCTCGTGCGCGGCGAGGGCGCCCGGGTCTGGGACGCCGACGGCAACGAGTACCTCGACTTCGTCGGTGGAATCGCGGTCAACGCGCTCGGTCACGCCCACCCGGCGATCGTCGAGGCCGTCAGTACGCAGATCGCGTCCCTCGGGCACATCTCCAACTTCTTCATGTCCGAGCCGACCGTGACGCTCGCCGAACGGCTCCTGCAGCTCTTCGGCCGTGACGGCCGGGTCTTCTTCTGCAACTCCGGGGCCGAGGCCAACGAGGCCGCCTTCAAGATCGGCCGGCTGACCGGGCGCACCCACGTGGTCGCCACCGAGGGCGCCTTCCACGGCCGCACCATGGGCGCCCTGGCGATGACCGGCCAGCAGGGCAAGCGGGAGCCGTTCCTGCCGCTGCCCGGCGAGGTCACGCACGTGCCGTACGGCGACGCGCAGGCCCTGGCCGCGGCGGTGACCGAGGAGACCGCGCTGGTGATCCTGGAGCCGATCCAGGGCGAGATCGGCGTCGTCGTCCCGCCGCCCGGTTACCTCAAGGCCGCCCGCGCGATCACCGCCGCGAACGGTGCGCTGCTGGTCCTGGACGAGGTGCAGACCGGGGTCGGGCGGACCGGGCACTGGTTCGAGTACCAGGCGCACGAGGGTGTCCTGCCGGACGTCGTGACGCTGGCGAAGGGCCTCGGGGGCGGGCTGCCGCTGGGCGCGACCGTCGCCTTCGGGCGGGCCGCCGAGCTGCTGCAGCCGGGGCACCACGGGACGACCTTCGGCGGCAACCCGGTCGCGTGCGCCGCTGGGCTCGCCGTGCTCGACACGATCGCGAACGAGGGGTTGCTGGAGAACGTCAAGCGGCAGAGCGGGGCGTTGCGGGACGGGATCGAGGCACTGGGCCACCCGTTGGTCGGGCATGTCCGGGGCGCGGGCCTGCTCCTGGGTATCGTGCTCACCGAGCCGCACGCGCCCCGGGTGCGACAGGCGGCTCAGGAGGCCGGGTTCCTGGTGAACGCGCCCGCCGACGACGTCGTACGGCTGATGCCGCCGCTGAATCTCGGCGACGACGAGGTGGCGGCGTTCCTTCGGGCGCTGCCCGGCATCCTCGACGGGGACGGATGAGCCGGAGAATGGGACGACGATGAGTCAGGCGCAGGACGACGCACAACACGCCGGGCCTGCCGTGCCGCAGACGCGGACCGCGCGGCACCGCCGGATCGTGGACATCCTCAACCGGCAACCGGTGCGGTCGCAGAGCCAGTTGGCGAAGCTGCTCGCCGATGACGGGCTGACGGTCACTCAGGCGACGCTCTCCCGGGACCTGGACGAGCTGAACGCGGTGAAGATCCGCAACAACGACGGTGACCTCATCTACGCGGTGCCGAGCGAGGGGGGTTTCCGTACCCCTCGTGCGCCGCTGGGGGAGTCGGCGAAGGAGGAGCGGATGCGGCGGCTCTCGCAGGAGCTGCTGATCTCCGCGGAGGCTTCGGCGAACCTCGTCGTGCTGCGGACCCCTCCGGGGGCCGCGCAGTTCCTTGCCTCGGCCATCGATCAGGCGGAGCTGCACGACATTCTGGGGACGATCGCGGGTGACGACACGTTGCTGTTGATCAGCCGGGAGCCGACGGGGGGACAGGCTTTGGCGGAGCATTTGTTGAGGTTGGCTCAGAACGGCCACTGAAGGAATCCGGCGGTTGTGTGCCGACTGCGGGCGGCGGGGGGTTGGTCGCGCTCACGCGGCGGTGGCCGCATGTCCGACACAGCCCCGCGCCCCTGGAAGCCTTCCGCTTACCCGAGTCGGGATGCGAGGCCTCCGGTGCATCTGACCTCGTCCCCGGCCGTGATGAGCAGCGCCTCCACATCGGGCAGTGACTCCAGCCAGCGCAGGCCATCCCTGGAGCCCATGGCGAAGGCCGCTGTTGCCCAGCAGTCCGCCCAGGTGAGGGTGGGGGCGACCACCGTGACCGCTACCAGGTCCGTCACCGCGGAGCGGCCGGTGCGGGGGTCGACGATGTGGGCGCCGCGTTCGGCCGTGCCGGAGGTGGCGACCGCCAGTTCGTCCGCGCCGGCCGCCGAGACCACCGCCGCGAGTCCGCCGGGGCGCAGCGGGTCGGCGATGCCCACGCGCCAGGGGCGGTGGGGTTCCGGCGTGCCGAACATCTGCACGTCGCCGCCGCCGTTGACGCTCACCCCGGTCGCGCCGGCCGCCCGCAGCCGACGGGCCGCGCGCTCGGCCGCCCAGCCCTTGACGATGCCGGTGGGGTCGAGGCGGCCCTCGTAGCGCAGGCTGAACCAGCCACCGCTCACCCGCTCGGCCTCGGCGCCCAGGTCGAGCACCTCCGCGACCTCGGCGTCGCACTCCGGCAGGGTCAGCTCACCGCGGGCGAGCCGGGAGACCTGGCTGTCCTCGCGGTAGGTGCTGAACACCGCGTTGACCCGGTGCAGCCCGGAGATCGCCTCCCCGAGTGCCGCCCGTACCGCACCGGGTTCCCCGCCGCGGACGTCGAAGGAGAAGACGGTCCCCATGACCTCCTCCGCATGACGCACCGCGGCGGGAGCTTCCGCAGACTCCGCCACCGACTCAGCCACCGGCCTGGTCCAGCGCGGACTGCAGCGACTGCTTGTAGCCGCCGCTGGTGTACGTGGCCCCGGACACGGAGTCGATCTGCGCGTTGCCCGCGGCCACCGCCTCCTGGTTGAGCTTGGGGATCGCGAGGGCCGTCTTCTGGTCGCTGAGGCCGCCCTTGGGCGCCTGCACCGCGTCCGCCTTGGTGATCTTGCCGTTCGCGACGGTGATACGGACCTGGACCGGGCCGTACTGGGTCTGTGCGACGGCACCGGTCACCGTCTTGGCCTGCGCGGCACCGGAAGCGGCACCGGAGGACGAGCCCGAGCCGCCGCTCTGCGCCGACCCGGCGCTCGCCTTCATCTTGTCGAGCGCGGACTGCAGCGACTGCTTGTAGCCGTTGCTCGTGTACGTCGCCCCGGACACCGCGTCGATCTGTGCGCTCTGCGCGGTGACCGTCTCCTGGGTGAGCTTGGGGATGGACAGGGCCGTCTTCTGGTCGCTGGTGCCGCCCTTGGGCGCCTGGATCGCCTCGGCCTTGGTGATCTTGCCGTTGGCGACCGTCAGCCGTACCTGCACGTTGCCGTACTGCGTCTGCGCCACGTTGCCGTCGATCGTGCCGGACGCCGTCCCGCTCGACCCGGTGCCGCCCTGGGGCGAGGCCTGGGCGCCCGCGGTCTGCTGCGGTGCCGCACCCGCCGCCTGGGCGCCGGGGTCGGAGGCCGGCTTCAGCGAGAGCAGCAGCACGACACCCGAGACGGTGGCGGCGCTGGCCAGCACGACACGCCGGATGGGGTGACTCTTCTTCATCGGTACCTGGGCTCCTGGAATCCCGTCGCTCACATCTCGAACGACTCGTGATGGATGCGGCGGGCGGGCACTCCCGCGCCGCGCAGTGCTTCGTACACGGACTGCGCGAACCCGGCCGGCCCGCACATGAACACGTCGTGCTTGTCGATGTCCGGCAGCTTCTGCCGCAGCCGGTCCGCCGAGATGTCGGGGCGCTCCCCGTCCGGGCTGTTCACGGCGTACATCAGCCGGGCGCCGCGGTCGTCGGCGATGGCGGCGAGCTCGTCCCACAGGGCCAGGTCCTGGGTGGTGTTGGCCCGGTAGAGCAGGGTGATGTCGCCGGCCGCGCCCGGCAGCGTCTCGAACAGTGCCCGCATCGGCGTGATGCCCACACCGCCCGCCACCAGCAGCACCTTGCCGCGGCTGCGACGCTGGGCGGTCATGGCGCCGTACGGCCCCTCGGCCCACACCCGGGTGCCGGGCGTCAGCTCGCGCAGCCGGGCGCTGTGGTCGCCGATCGCCTTGACGGTGATCCGCAGCATGTCCGGTCGGGGCGCCGCGGAGAGCGAGTAGGGGTGGGAGCTGAACCGCATGCCCGGCGCGAGGAACCGCCAGCGGAAGAACTGCCCCGCCTCCGCGCCCATCCGGTGCAGCTTCCGCCCGCCGATGAGCACCGACACGATGCCCGGCGTCTCCTCGATGACCGCCTCGACGCGCATGCGGTGCCGCATGTTGAGCCGGATCGGGACGAGGATGCGGTACCAGATCACCAGCGCGGTGACCGAGCCGTACAGGGCGTACCAGAAGGTCTTGGCGGTCGGCTCGACGGCGAAGTCGTTGCCGGTGGTGATCTGGTGCCAGAACGTCAGGAACACGGCCCCGTACGTCAGCAGGTGCACGTGGTACCAGGTGTCGTACGGCAGCCGGCGGCGGACCGGGCCGATCGAGGTCAGGCCGATCAGCACGAACAGGCCGGTGCCGATGGCCGCCTTGCCCATGTCCGGCAGCTGGTTGATGGAGTCGATCGTCTGCTGGACGATGTCGCCGAGCGACTTGCCGGCCTGCAGCGCGTAGCCCCACATGATGAGGAAGACGTGCGCGAAGACCAGGCAGAGCGTGTAGCGGCCGCTCATCGCGTGCCAGCGGGCCACGCGGTCCGAGCCGACCCGCCGCTCCAGCGCGGGCACCCGGGCCATCTGCAGCACGACCAGTGCCATCAGATAGCCGGCCAGCAGACCGGTGATCCGGCCCGCGTTGAGGATCTTGCCGTTCTGGTCGGCGATGGACGGGGTGTTCATCCACCACAGCCACAGCACACCGACCGCGCCCGCCCATACGGCGAGCAGCAGGACGGTCGCCGGGGAGCGGCGCGGGCGGATGCGGCGCATCGTCTGGCGGCGGGCGGCGCGGCCGCCTGCGAGCGTGGTGGTCACTGTTCCTCCGGGGCGGGGGCAAGGGGGTTGGCGTGGTCCCTTGGCCCAGAGATACGTGCCGTGACGCCGGTGCGTTCAGCCGCGTGCCGAGTCCAGGGCGGACTGGAGTGACTGGCGGTAACCGTCACTCGTGTAAGTGGCCCCGGAGACGGTGTCGATGTTCGCGCTCTGGGCCTGGAGGGCCTCGCTGCGCAACTGGGGGAGGGCGTAGCTGTTGATCTCCTGGTCGCGCGGGTTGTCCGTGGGGTACTGCACCGCGGTCACGTCGGTGAGCTTGCCGCTCTTGACGGTGATCCTCACCTGGACGGGGCCCCAGCGGGTCTGGACCGTACTTCCGGTGACGGTCTTCGTGCCGGTGGTGGTCGACCCTCCGGAGCCGCCCGAACTGCTGGATTCGCTCGAGGCGCTCGAACTGCTGGAGGGCGCCGGGACCGCCAGGGCGGCCGTCGGCGTGCTGTGCGGCTTCAGGGACAGCAGCAGCACCATCCCGGAGACGGTGGCGGCGCTCGCCAGCACGATCCGGCGCAGCGGGCGGTTCTTCTTCAGCGCGTGCACTTCTACGGCCTCGCAGGTCTCAGAGTTCGAACGACTCGTGGTGGATGCGGCGGTCCGGGACCCCGGCGGCGCGCAGCTCCTCGTACAGGTCCCGGGCGAAACCGTGCGGACCGCAGATGTAGACGTCGTGGCCGGCCAGGTCGGGGAAGGTCGCCCGCAGCGACTGCGCGGTGAGGTTCGGGCGCTGTCCGGCCGGTCCGTTGAGCGCGTACAGCACCTTCGCGCCACGCCACCGGGCGATGGCCTCCAGCTCCGCGCCCAGGGCCAGGTCCTCGGCCGTCCGGGCCCGGTACAGCAGCGTCACCTCACCCGGGAGCGTCTCGAACAGGGCCCGCAGCGGGGTGATGCCGACGCCGGCCGCGATCAGGAGGGACCTGGGCGAGGTCTGCCGGTCCTCGGTCATCGAGCCGTACGGCCCCTCCGCCCACACGCGGGTGCCGGGCCGCAGCAGCGAGACGGCCGCGCTGTGGTCGCCGAGCGCCTTGACGGTGATCCGCAGCAGGTCCGGGCGGGGCGGCGCCGACAGCGAGTACGGCGTCGACGTCCAGCCCATGCCCTCGCCGAGGAACCGCCAGCGGAAGAACTGCCCGGGCCGCGCGCCCATCTCGTCCAGCCGCCGTCCGTGGACGACGACCGAGTACACGCCCGGCGCCTCCCGGTGCACGGACTGCACCCGCAGCCGGTGGCGCAGGTTCAGCCGCACCGGTGCGAGGAGTCGGAACCACAGCACCAGGGCGGCGACCCCGAGGTACAGCGCGTACCAGGCGGCCGTGGCGATCCGGTGGCCGTTGAACTCGTTGCCGAGGACCAACTGGTGGCTGAAGGCCAGGAACACGGCGCCGTAGGTGAGCAGGTGGACGTAGTACCAGAACTCGTAGCTCGTCCGGCGGCGCACGGCGCGCGCCGAGGTGATGCCGACCGCGAAGAGGATCACCGTGCCGGCGGTGGTCTTGAGCATCTCCGGATAGTCCGTGACCACCGTGATCGCCTCGTGCCAGAACGTGGCGTGGTCCTGGGCGGCGTACCCCAGCAGGATCAGCACGACGTGTGCGACCAGCAGACAGACCGTGTAGCGGCCGGCCATCGCGTGCCAGCGGGCCACCCGGTCCGAGCCGACCCGGCGCTCCAGCAGCGGCACCCGCGCCATCAGCCCGACCAGCACCGCGCAGGCGTACCCGCACAGCAGTCCGGCGATCCGCCCGGCCCCGGTCAGCCAGCCCGCGGCGCCGACCACCGAACCGGTGTCCGCCCACCACATCGCGACCACGGCGGCCGCACCGGCCCACAGCAGCGCGAGCACGGCGCCCGCTGGTGAGCGCCCGGCGGGCGGCGCGACCCGCGGTGCCGCCCTGCGCTCGTACACGGTGGTCATCTGTGCGTCCTTTCACCTGTCCGGGACGCCACTGTGCCTCCGCAACCTCTGAGCACCCTCTGAAAGGACCCTCACCGAGCCCACTCAGAGGAAACTCAGAGGGTCGTCCGCTGCGTGACGCGGGCGCGAGGGGTGATCCTGGGGAGGAGATGAACACCACCAGATCCGGCCGTCCCGCCCTCACCCGCCCCGACGGCACCCCCCTGCGCGTCCTCGTCGTCGACGACGACCCCGATCTCGCCGAGGTGCTCTCCGGCGCCCTGCGCTACGAGGGCTGGCAGGTCCGCGCGGCCGGCGACGGCGCCTCCGCGCTCGCCGAGGCCCGCGAGCTGATGCCGGACGCGGTCGTCCTCGACGTGATGCTCCCGGACACCGACGGCTTCGCCGTGCTGCGCTCCCTGCACGCCGTGAAACCGGACGTCTGCGTGCTGTTCCTGACCGCCCGGGACGCGGTCGAGGACCGTATCGCCGGCATCACCGCGGGTGGCGACGACTACGTCACCAAACCCTTCAGCCTGGAGGAGGTCGTCGCCCGGGTCCGCGGTCTGCTGCGCCGTGCCGGCATGGCCCGTCAGCTGGAGGAGGGCCCTCATCTCACGGTCGGCGACCTGGTCATGGACGAGGACTCCCACGAGGTCACCCGCGCCGGCGAACTCATCGAGCTGTCGCCCACCGAGTTCGAGCTGCTCCGCTTCCTCATGCGCAACCCGCGCCGGGTCCTCAGCAAGGCGCAGATCCTCGACCGGGTCTGGTCCTACGACTTCGGCGGCCGCGCCCATGTCGTCGAGCTGTACATCTCCTACCTGCGCAAGAAGGTGGACGCCGGCCGCGAGCCGATGATCCACACGGTGCGCGGCGCCGGGTACGTGCTCAAGCCGGTGGCGTCATGAGGGTGCCGTGGCGGCGCCTGCCCCGGCCCCGCACCCTGCGGGCCCGGCTCACCGTCGGCCTGGTCGTGCTGCTCGCGGTCAGCTGCGCCGCGGTCGGGGTGGCCGCGGTGTTCGAACTGAACGGGTTCCTCATCAGCCGGCTGGACCAGCAGCTGACCGAGGCCGGGAGCCAGTTCGCCGTGAGCCTGGAGTACAAGCTGAAGCCCGACGACCACGACGGCGACGAACACGGCGACACCCGCCAGCAGTCCACGGGCACCCTGGGCGCCCGGCTGGTCGACGGGACGGTCACCGACGCGGCGGTCGTCCGCTCCGAAGGCATCCAGCACGTCCCGCTGAGCGCGCAGGACAAGAAGCGGCTCGCCGGGATTCCCGCCGACGGCCGAGGACACACCGTCCGCCTCTCCGCCCTGCACGCCTACCGGATCGTCTCCTCCCGGGGCGCCGACGGAGACGTACTGCTCACCGGACTGCCGCTGGAGCCGGTGGAGGCCGCCGTCCACCGACTGGAACTGGTCTCGGGGATCGTCTTCGGCGCCGCGCTCACCGTCACCGGCGTGGTCGGCGCCTTCTGGGTCCGCTGGTCGCTGCGACCGCTCAGCCGGGTCACGTCCACCGCCACCCGGGTCAGCGAACTCCCGCTCGCCAGCGGCGAGGTGGCCCTGCCACCCCGGGCACCGGAGTCCGACCCGCGCAGCGAGGTGGGCCAGGTGGCCGGGGCCTTCAACCGGATGCTGGGCCATGTCGAGGACGCGCTCACCAAACGGCACGCCAGCGAGGAGCGGCTGCGCAGCTTCGCGGCCGACGCCAGCCACGAACTGCGCACCCCGGTCGCCTCCGTCCGCGGCCACGCGGAACTGGCCCTGTTGCACCCCGGCCCGGTACCGCCGGAGATCAACCGAGCCCTGGAACGCATCGCCGCGGAGTCGTCCCGGATGGGCGAGATGGTCGACGAGATGCTGCTGCTGGCCCGACTGGACGCGGGCCGACCGCTGGAACGGCAGCCCGTCGACCTCACCATGCTGGTCCTGGACGCCGTCACCGACGCCCGGGCGGCGGGCCCCGAGCACCGCTGGGAGCTGGACCTGCCCGAGGAACCGGTCACCGTCGTCGGCGACAGGCACCGCCTCCACCAGGTGGTGGCCAACCTCCTGGCCAACGCGCGTCTGCACACTCCCGCGGGCACGAAGGTCACGGTGACCCTGGAGACCGAGGACTCCGCCGCCGTCCTGCACGTCCACGACGACGGGCCCGGAGTCCCCGAGGACATCCAGCCCGGCGTCTTCGAACGCTTCACCCGGGCCGACCACCGCCGCCGCGCGGACGCCTCGGGCGGTGGAGCGGGCCTGGGCCTGTCGATCGTGGCGGCGGTGACCGAGGCGCACGGCGGGAGCGTGGAGCTTCAGAGCAGGCCGGGGTCGACGACGTTCACCCTGCGCATCAGTACCGAGTGATCGCCGTGCTCCCGCTCGCCGTGCCGATGGCGATGTGCGGCTTCTTCCCGGGAGCGGCCCACCGCAGGATCGCCCGCATCGCGTCACCGGGCACGGACACGCAACCCGCCGTCGCCCCGCGCCCGTTGACATGCAGGAAGATGCCGGCTCCGCGTCCCCGCACCGGCTGCTGGTAGTTGAACCCGATGACGAGGGCGTACGCGTACTGCGTCGGGTAGGCGCCGAGCCGCTCCGACTCCGACGCCCGGCAGTCTGACGGACGCGGCTCGGTCCAACGGTTGTAGGAACGCGATGCGTTGTCCTCGCACCACCACGAACTCGCGTGCACCGGGCGGTACTTGTACATGGTGCCACTGGGTGCGCCCTTGATCCCGAAGGCGAAGGGAAGGTCGTACAGCCCGGTGGGCGTGGTGTTCGTGTTCTGCTTCCGTGAGGCCCCCTCGACCAGCCCCTTCGCCCCGAAGCGGGCGGAGGCGGAACCGGCTTTCACCCACCGCCCGTTCCTGTGGTCCCACCAGGTGAGGGTGCCGGTGGTCGAACTCCTCGTCGGGGCCACGGCGGTGATCAGCTGAGTACCGCCCCCGGTGTCCGCCATGCGCGCGGGAAGCGGTGCCACGGGGTTCGGCGCGGCGGCACCGAGGACCAGCAGGGACGCGGACGCCAGAGCGCCGGCGACAGCAGAGGTTCGCATGGCTCAGACCGTAGAGGGCGGCAGCGGCAACGGCAGCCCGGGTAGGCCATCCAGGCTGGTCGCGATGTGCTCCTTCTTGGTGAAGTAGGCGTTCAGCGAGGCGTCGTCCTCGCGCGCGAACCGCTTGCCGTGCAGGTCGCGGTCCTCGTCGTACGTCATGAAGGGCACCGCGTAACCGCAGGTGTCACGGACGAGTTCGGCGCGCACCACGATGATCGCGCGCAGCCCGTGCCGGCTCTCGTCGATGTCCGGGAAGTGGGTGAGGAGTTGACCGAACCGCGGGTCGTCACGGAAGACCGGCTCGCCGCGCCCGTGCACCCGCACGATGTTCGGCGGTCCCTGGAACGCGCACCACATCAGCGTGATCCGCCCGTTCTCCCGCAGATGCGCGATGGTCTCGGCGTTGGACCCGGCGAAGTCCAGGTAGGCCACGGTGAGTTCGTCCAGCACGGCGAACGAGCCCGTCAGGCCCTTGGGGGAGAGGTTGACCGTGCCGTCGCCGGAGAGCGGGGCGGTCGCGGTGAAGAAAAGAGGCTGCGCCTCGATGAACGTACGCAGCCTGCCGTCTATGCGCTCATAAGTCTTTCCCACGCCTGACGATTATGAACGCCATCCTTTCGCCTGTCTAAGGAATTGCGGGGTCCGGGTGCCGGATCCCGCCGCGGCCGCCCCGGCCGGCGCTCCATCGGGGCGGCCACAGCGCCTGTCACGTCACTTGGTGAGCGTGCAGGCCGCCAGGGAGTCCAGGCCGGTCGGCTTGGTCGAGGTGCGGCCGATCGCGATGGCGATGCGGTCGATCGTCGACTTCCGCTTGTCCGCCAGCGGGCCGAGGATCGCGTTGTTCACGAAGTTCGGTCCGCCCTGGCCCACCGTGTCGACCAGGCGCTTGTTGGCCTCGTCGATCTGGGTCTGCAGCAGGGTGAGGTTCCGGGTGACCTCGTTCTGGGCGGAGGCCGGGATCGCGGGGAGCTTGGAGGCGACGTCCGGGCAGGTGATGGTGCCCACGCCCGCGGCGCCGGTGCCGGTCTGTCCGCCCGCGTTGGTGTTCGCGGCCCCGCCGGCGTTGGCCTTGCCGCCGTTGTTGGCCTTGCCGCCCGCGTTCGCCTTGTTGCCCGCGTTGGCGTTGCCCGTGTTCGCCTTGCCGGCGTTCGCGTTGCCCCCGCCGACCGCGTTGAGGGCGCACGGCGCGAGCGAGTCCAGGCCGGTGGGCTTGGCCGCCGTACGGCCGATGGCCGTGGCGATGCGGTTGATCGTGGCGACGCGCTTGTCCTTGAGCGGGCCCAGGATCGCGTTGTTCACGAAGTTCGGTCCGCCCTGGCCCACCGTGTCGACCAGGCGCTTGTTGGCCTCGTCGATCTGGGTCTGCAGCAGGGTGAGGTTCCGGGTGACCTCGGCCTGGGCGGAGGCCGGGATCGCGGGGAGCTTCGAGGCGACATCGGGGCAGGTGATGGTGCCCGGGGACGCGGCCAGGGTCCGGGCGTTGTTCCCGCTGCTGCTCTTGGAGGGGGTCCCGGCGAGGGCGGTACCGGCGATGACCGCTCCGGACAGCGCCACCGCGGCGGCGCCGCCGATGATCGCGACGCGACGCTTGTTGTACTTCGGAAGAGCCCTGGACATGCGGATGCCTCACTCGGGTCTGGAGTGACAGTTCTGTCACCGGTGTGTGACTGGTGTTTACAAACGCGGCGCCTGCGTTCGGCGAGAGATACGGGAAAGCGGTTACGCATGTTCAAGTCAACTCGAGATTGCCGCGCGACGATCCCTTGAATTGACGAATCATGCACACCTCTGCATAATCATGCATGTCAGTGAGCGCCTGGACTGACCCCGACCGACCCCGAGGAGCAACGCAAGTGAGCAGCAACAGCGGTGACGTCCGGCTCTGGGGCGGCCGTTTCGCCGACGGCCCCTCCGAGGCCCTGGCGAAGCTGTCCGCGTCCGTCCACTTCGACTGGCGGCTGGCGCCGTACGACATCGCCGGTTCCCGTGCCCACGCGCGCGTGCTGCACAAGGCGGGGCTGCTCACGGACGACGAGCTGACCCGGATGATCACCGGCCTCGACCAGCTGGAGGCCGATGTCGCCGACGGCTCGTTCGTGGGCACGATGGCGGACGAGGACTGCCACACGGCGCTGGAGCGGGGTCTGCTGGAGCGCGTCGGCCCCGAGCTCGGCGGCAAGCTGCGCGCGGGCCGCTCCCGCAACGACCAGATCGCGACCCTCTTCCGCATGTACCTGCGGGACCACGCCCGCACGATCGGCGCTCTGATCGCCGACCTCCAGGACGCGCTGATCGGCCTCGCGGAGGCCCACCCGGACGTGGCGATGCCCGGCCGCACCCACCTCCAGCACGCCCAGCCGGTGCTGTTCGCCCATCACGTCCTGGCCCACGCCCAGTCCCTGTCCCGGGACGCCGAGCGGCTGCGCCAGTGGGACGAGCGCACCGCGGTCTCCCCGTACGGCTCCGGCGCCCTCGCGGGCAGCAGCCTCGGTCTCGACCCCGAGGCGGTGGCGAAGGACCTCGGCTTCGAGCACGGCAGCGTCGGCAACTCCATCGACGGCACGGCCTCCCGCGACTTCGTCGCCGAGTTCGCCTTCATCACCGCGATGATCGGCGTCAACATCTCCCGGATCGCCGAGGAGATCATCATCTGGAACACGAAGGAGTTCTCCTTCGTGACCCTGCACGACGCGTTCTCCACGGGCTCGTCGATCATGCCGCAGAAGAAGAACCCCGACATCGCCGAGCTGGCCCGCGGCAAGAGCGGCCGTCTGATCGGCAACCTGACGGGTCTCATGGCCACGCTCAAGGCGCTCCCGCTGGCCTACAACCGGGACCTCCAGGAGGACAAGGAGCCGGTCTTCGACTCCATCGACCAGCTGGAGGTCCTGCTCCCCGCCTTCACCGGCATGATGGCCACGCTGACCGTCCACCGCGACCGTATGGAGGAACTGGCCCCGGCCGGCTTCTCCCTCGCCACCGACATCGCCGAGTGGCTGGTCAAGCAGGGCGTCCCGTTCCGCGTGGCGCACGAGGTGGCGGGCGAGTGCGTCAAGGCCGCCGAGGCCGAGGGCAAGGAACTCAACGACCTGACGGACGACCAGTTCGCGAAGATCTCCGCCCACCTCACCCCGGACGTGCGGTCCGTCCTGAACGTCCCGGGCGCCCTGGCCTCCCGTAACGGCAGGGGCGGCACGGCCCCGAGCGCGGTCGCCGTCCAGCTGGCGGAGGTTAGGGAGAACGTCGCCTCTCAGCACGCGTGGGCGGAACGCCGTTAGGGGCGCGGGGCTGTGACGGGCATCCCGAGTTACGTTGTCGGTATGCCCTTCGCCCGCCTCGCCACAGCCACCACACCCACCTGCCACATCGGCCTCGGCCTCGCCGCGGTCGGCCGCCCCGGTTACATCAACCTGGGCCGCGAGAACGACCTCGGAGAGCAGCGAACCGTAGAAGCCCTCCGCGCCCGCACCCACGAACTCCTCGACGCCGCCTACGCCCAGGGCGTCCGCTACTTCGACGCGGCCCGCTCCTACGGCCGCAGCGAGGAGTTCCTCGCGGACTGGCTCAACCACAACCCCGGCCGAAACGACGTGGTCATCGGCAGCAAATGGGGCTACACCTACACCGCCGACTGGACCACGGACGCCGAACAGCACGAGGTCAAGGACCACAGCCTCGCGACCTACGAGCGCCAGCGCGCCGAGACGGCGGACCTCCTCGGCGACCACCTCGACCTCTACCAGATCCACTCGGTGACCCCGGACAGCCCGGCCCTCACTGACAAGGAACTCCACGCCAAGCTCACGGAGGCCGCCGCCCAGGGCCTCACCGTCGGCTTCTCCACCAGCGGCCCGGCCCAGGCGGACGCGATCCGCGCCGCCCTCGCCGTGACGGTCGACGGCGAACCCCTCTTCCGTACCGTCCAGTCGACGTACAACGCCCTCGAGACCTCGGCCGCCCCCGCCCTCGCCGAGGCGCACGACGCCGGGCTCACGGTGATCGTCAAGGAGGGCATGGCCAACGGCCGCCTCGCGCAACCGCACGCACCGGACGCCCTCAAAGCGGTGGCCGCCGAGACGTCCCTCGGCTGCGACGCCGTCGCCCTTGCCCTGGTCCTGCGCCAGCCGTGGGCCGGCGTCGTCCTCTCCGGCGCCGCGACCCTCGGCCAGCTCGCCTCCAACCTGCACGCGGCCGTCGTCGACCTCGACGAGGACCAGCTGACCCGCCTCGCGACCCTCGTCGAGGAGCCGCAGGCGTACTGGGCGAAGCGCGGCAGCCTCCCCTGGCACTGACGAAGAGACCGCTCTCGTCAAAACCTCGCTCGACTCACATCGGTGAGTCACACATGCATCGAATGAGACAAAAATGTCTCACATGGGCTATGCTTGTCTCATGCCTGTCGATCGTGCCCACGTCCTGCGCTCCGCCGCGGCCCTGCTGACCCGCAAGTCCACCGCCACGATGGACGAGGTCGCGAAGGCGGCGGGGATCAGCCGCGCCACCCTGCACCGCCACTTCGCGGGGCGTGACGCGCTGGTACGGGCGCTGGAGTCGCTCGGGATCACCGAGTGCGAGGCCGCCCTGGACGCGGCCCGCGTGGACGAGGGCCCCGCGGCCGACGCCGTACGGCGGATGGTCGTGGCGATCGAACCGGCGGCCGCCCTGCTCGCCTTCCTCTACACCGAGAACCAGTTGTTCGAGGGGGAGGAGCAGAACACCGGCTGGACCCGGATCGACGACCGCATCTCCGCGCTGTTCCGGCGCGGGCAGGAAAGCGGTGCCTTCCGCATCGACCTGACCCCCGCCTGGCTCACCGAGGCGCTCTACGGCCTGCTGGCCTCCGGCGCCTGGGCCGTGATGGAGGGCCGGGTGGCCCGCAAGGACTTCACCTTCATGATCACCGAGTTGTTGCTCGGTGGCGCACTGCGGAGAGAGGAATCATGACCAGCACCCTGCAGCCGGCGACCACGACCGAGGCGGTGAAGCGCCCGGGCCGCTGGCTCGCGCTGTCCGTCCTCGTGCTCGCCGTGCTGCTGGTGGCCGTCGACGCGACCGTCCTCGGTCTCGCGACCCCGTACATCAGCGAGGACCTGAGGCCCACGGGCACCCAGCTGTTGTGGATCGGCGACGTCTACTCGTTCGTCATCGCCGGTCTGCTCGTCTCGATGGGAAGCCTCGGCGACCGCATCGGCCGCAAGCGGATCCTGCTCGGCGGCGCCACGGCGTTCGGCGCGATATCCGTCCTCAACGCCTATGCCACGACACCCGAGTTGATGATCCTGGCCCGCGCCCTGCTCGGCGTCGCGGGCGCGACGCTCATGCCCGCGACCCTCGCCCTGATCCGCAACATCTTCCACGACCCGCGCGAGCGCAGTCTCGCGATCGGCATCTGGGGCGCGACGGCCTCCGCGGGCACGGCGGTCGGCCCGATCGCCGGCGGCTTCCTGCTCGAGCACTTCTGGTGGGGCTCGGTCTTCCTGATCAACCTGCCCGTGATGGCGGTCCTGGTGCTGGTCGGCATCCGCACCCTCCCGGAGTCCAGGAACCCCCACCCGGGTCCCTGGGACCTGACCAGCGTCGCCCTGTCACTCATCGGCGTGATCGGCGTCGTCTACGCGGTCAAGGAGGCGGCGGCCCACGGCTTCACGTGGGCGACTCTCGCCGCGGGCGCCCTCGGCGCGGCGGCCCTGACCTGGTTCGTCCGGCGCCAGCTCACCCTTGCCACCCCACTGCTGGACATGCGGCTGTTCCGCAACCGGGGCTTCAGCGCCGCGGTCCTGGCCGACCTGCTGACCATCCTCGGCATGTCGGGTCTGGTCTTCTTCCTGTCCCAGTATCTGCAACTGGTGCAGGGCAGGCGCCCGTTCGAGGCGGGCCTGGCCGAACTCCCCGCCGCGGTCGGCGCGGTGGCGGCGGGCCTGGTCGCGGGCCGGACGGCTCGCCGCTTCTCGGTCCGCGCGGTGGTCTCCGGCGGCCTCGCGGCGGTGGGCCTGGCCCTGGCTGCCCTGACCCTGATCACCGAGTCGACCGGCTACCCCTTGCTCGGCACGGCCCTGCTCGTGGTGGGCGTCGGCGCCGGCTTCTCCTTCACTGTCACGGCCGACGTCATCCTCTCCGCCGTACCGAAGGACCAGGCAGGCGCGGCCTCAGCGGTCTCGGAAACGGCCTACGAACTGGGCGCGGCCCTGGGCATCGCGATCCTGGGGACGATCGTGACGGGCGTGTACCGAGGCTTCCCGTCTCCGCCGGGCACGCCTTCAGGGGCCCACGAGTCACTGGGCGGAGCGGTGGAAGCGGCGCAGGGCATGTCAGGCACGAGCGCTCAGCAACTGCTCTCTGCGGCGCGAGATGCCTTCGTGGACGGCCTGTCCCTCGCAGCGGGCGCAGGTGCAATCGTGTTGCTGTCGACGGCGATCGCAGCATGGTTCATGCTCCGAGGCCAACGGCTCGACAGCGCCTCGTAAGGGGCGCGGGACTGTGTCGGTGTGCGGCTACCGCCGCGTGGGCGCGAACAACCCCCAACAACCCGCACCCGACAACGAGCCCTCAAGCAGCCTTGGCCTTCGTCGCATACATGTCCACATACTCCTGCCCCGACAACCGCATGACCTCGGCCATCACGGAATCCGTCACGGCCCGCAGCACATACCGGTCCCGGTCCATCCCGTCGTACCGCGAGAACTCCATCGCCTCACCGAACCGGACGGTCACCTTCCCGGGCCGCGGCATACCCGCGCCCCCCGGCTGCAACTTGTCCGTGCCGATCATCGCGAACGGAACGACGGGCGCACCGGTCATCAGGGTGAGGCGCGCGATGCCCGTACGCCCGCGGTACAGCCGCCCGTCGGGGGACCGCGTGCCCTCCGGGTAGATCCCGAAGACCTTGCCCTCCTCCAGCACGCGCCGCCCGGTCATCAACGCGGCCACGCCGCCGCGCCCGCCGTCCCGGTCCACCGGGATCATGCCGACCCCGGTGAAGAACCAGGCCATCAGCCGTCCCTTGAGGGTCTTGCCGGTGACGTACTCGTCCTTGCCGATGAAGAACACCTGCCGGTCGCAGACGAGCGGAAGGATCATCGAGTCGATGAACGTGAGGTGGTTGCCGGCCAGGATGACCGGGCCGTCGCCCGGGATGTGCTCCACGCCCTCCACCTGTGGGCGGAACATCAGGCGCATGATCGGTCCGAGCACTGCCTTGATGAGCGCGAAGCGGGACAACGGGCCCTCCGGTGTCAAGCGGTTCTGTATGAGTCTGTGCAGGTGAGGACGATACTCGCGGTCCCCGGCGTCGTGCACATCGGGGACACGGCGTTCACCGAGGTCTTACGCACTGTTGACGTTGGTTCACCTGCGGTGACACCGCGTCTCCGGCCCGTAACCGGCCCGGAACCGTGTGACGGAAGTCGCCCCGTTCAGACGCGTCCGCCCTTACGGCTTACGACATTCCGAGTCACCCACCTGTTCCGGTTCAGGCCTCCCTCGCGTCATGTCGACCCACCTACCATCGCGCCGGACACAGACGACGGACCGACGCCGGCGGAGGCGCTCATGGGAACGCAGGAGAACGGGCAGACAGGCGGCACCGGGCGGCGCGCGCTCCTCGGCGCGGCGGTGCTGGGCGCGGGCGGAGCCGTACTGGGCCTGTCCGGCACGGCGAGAGCGTCGGGCGCCGGCCACACCGGCGGCGGATTGAAGAGCCTGCCCAAGCCGACGATCATCGGTCACCGCGGCGCCAGCGGCTACCGGCCCGAGCACACCTTCGGCTCCTACGACCTCGCCCTCGACCTGGGCGCCGACATCGTCGAGGCCGGCGACCTGGTGCCCACCAAGGACGGTCATCTGGTGTGCCGGCACGAGCCGGAGATCGGCGGGACGACGAACGTCGCCGACCACCCCGAGTTCGCCGGCCGCAAGACCACCAAGGTCCTCGACGGCGTCTCCACCACCGGCTGGTTCACCGAGGACTTCACGCTCGCCGAGCTGAAGACGCTGCGCGCGATCGAGCGCATCCCGGCCAACCGCCCGCACAACACCCTCTACAACGGCCGCTGGGAGATTCCCACCTTCGAGGAAGTCCTGAAGTGGCAGGACGAGCAGACCCGCAAGCGCGGCAAGCAGGTCTGGATCTACCCCGAGACCAAGCACCCCACCTACTTCCGCAAGCTGGGCCTTGGCCTGGAGGAGCGGGTCGCCAAGCTGCTGCACAAGTACGGCAAGGACAAGCGGAACTCGCCGGTCATCCTGCAGTCCTTCGAGCCGAGCAGCATCCAGCGGCTGAACACGCTGGTCGACAATCCGCTGGTCGTCCTGCTCTCCGGGGCGGCCACCCGTCCCTGGGACTTCGTCGAGGCCGGTGACCCGCGCACCGTCGCCGACCTGATCACCCCCAAGGGGCTCAGGGAGATCGCGGGCTACGCGCAGGGCCTCGGCCCGACCCTCGACCTGATCATCACCAAGAAGGCGGACGGCAGCCTCGACAAGCCGACCACCCTGGTCTCCGACGCGCACAAGGTCGGCCTGATCCTGCACCCCTACACCATGCGCAACGAGAACCCCTTCCTGCCCGCCGAGTTCCGCGAGGGCACGGCCGCCGACGGCTACGGCGACCCCTTCGGCGCCTTCACGGCGTACTTCGCCACCGGCATCGACGGCGTCTTCACCGACAACGCCGACACGGGCGTGCTGGCCCGCGCCGACTTCGTCAACGGATGAGCGTCCGGCTCCGGTTGGGGTGAACAGCCGGCCGCCCGGGCAACCCACCGCCCGGGCGGCCGCGTCGTGCCGCATATGACGCACGATCTCCTCGCCACCCTGCGCCCCCTGCTCACCGCCGAGGCCTCGGCCGAGGCACATGCCTCCGGTACGGAACCCGCCGACCTGGAACAGGCGGTCTGGCTCCGGCTGCTGGAGCGTCTCGACTCCGCCGGGCCGCCCCGCGACCCGCACGGCTGGCTGCGCCGGGCCGTCCGCTCCGAGGTGCGCCGCAGCCGCCGTACGAACCGTCTCGAAAGGCCGTACGCCGACGAGCCCGTGGACGACACCGGCCGTGACCCCGAGCACCTCGCCCTCGCCGCCGCCCGCGGGCGGGCCCTGCGGGACGCGGTCCGCCGCCTTCCCGGGCGCTGTCCGCGTCTGCTGGAGGCGCTGCTCTCGCCGAAAGACCTGACATACCGGGAAATCGCGGGGGAGTTGGGTATCTCACAAGGAAGTCTCGGCCCGGAACGCTCCAGATGTCTGGGATGTCTTCGCCGTTTGCTCACATCGGAGGTTGCGGCCCGCTGAGCGCGGGGATAGGAGTGAGGGACAACGTGGCGATCAGGTGAGCGGGAGGCGTGCGCACATGGGCATGAGCGTGACCATCTCGGTGGCGACCGAGCAGGACGTGGAGCAGATCTTCAGGCTGCAGTACCTGTGCTTCCAGAGCGAGGCGGCGCTGTACGGCAACTACCGCATCGACCCGCTCGTCCAGAGTCTGGACTCGGTCCGCCAGGAGGTGGCCTCCGACTGCGTCTTCGTCGCGCGCCTCGGCGAGGAGGTGGTCGGTTCGGTGCGCGGTCACGTCACCGAGGACGGCTCCGCCTCCATCGGCAAGCTCTGCGTCCACCCCCGTCTGCAGGGCCACGGCATCGGAGCGCGGCTGCTGCGCGCCGCCGAGACGGCCCTGGTGGAGGAGCGCGGTGCCAAGCGGTTCCGGCTGCACACCGGCCATCGCAGCGAGGGCAACCTCCGCCTGTACCGCCGCGTCGGCTACGAGACGGTCGGTACCTCCCAGGGTGCCGACGGCGTACCGATGATCGTCCTGGAGAAGCCGGCCGAGGCCTACGCCACTACGGCGTGACGGCGCGGTTCCTGCGCAGCCAGTACAGCGCCGAGATCGGCAGCAGCACCGGGATGAACACGTACCCCATGCCGTAGTCCGACCACACCGTCGCGTCCGGGAAGGCCGACTTGTCGACCAGCGTCCAGGTGCCGACGATCAGCACGCCCGCGAGTTCGGCGGCGCAGCAGAACTGCGCCGCCTTGCGGGCCGTCTCCCCGCCGCGCACCAGCGTGTACGTGATGAAGCCGTAGACGACGCCGGCGACGGCGGACAGCGAGTAGGCGAGCGGGGCCCGGTCGAACTCGGTCGCGATCTGGTAGACGGAGCGCGAGACCGCACCGACGACCATCACGCCGTAGAACCAGACGAGCAGCATGCCCGGCCCGCTGATCAACCGTGTCCTGGTCGGCTTCTCCTCCGTCACGGCCACCTCAGCCTCCCCAGATGTCATAGAGCCGCACCTCGAGCACGGCCAGCACCACACCGCCGGCGGCCACCGTCACCGAACCCCAGCGGGTGCGCTCCGCGAGCGACATGAAGCCCGCCGCCGGCACGCACGCGAAGGCGCCCAGCAGATACGCCACGAAGATCGTCGTCCCCTGCTCCGGCTTCTCGCCGCGCGCCAGCAGCACGATCCCGACCCCCAGCTGCACCACGGCCAGCAGCGACACCACGGCCATGCCGATGAAGTGCCAGTCCTTGGTCGGCTGGTCCCGATAGGCGGCCCAGCCGCACCAGGCGGCGAGCAGCAGCGCGGCGACCCCGGTCACCAGGGTCAGGACGGTGAGCATGTCGTGACCTTATTACGGCGGAAATGGTCCGTCGCCGCCGACCCCTGTCCAGCACTGTCCGCCATGTGGACAACGCGTTCTTGGCCGCTCCCATACGTCTGCTTTACTGATCGCATGACCACGACGAGCTGCCGCACCCATGCGACCGAGGCGACCATGACGCCCGGTGCTCGTTGTACGTGTCGAATGTGCGCCTTCTAGAGGGCCCCCGCACCACCCCGAGTCTCGCCCCCCGAAGCGAGCCGCCGCGGCATGTCCCCGCGTCCTGAGCGACGCGTGTGACCGACCCGCCCCCGCGCACGACTTTCCTCCCGTACCCGGGCACACCCACGCCCGCGTACTCGACAGTGACGGAAAACCCCAGTGATCACGACTTCAGGCCTGACCAAGGTCTACCGCTCACGCGGCCGTGAGGTCACCGCCCTGGACGGCGTCGACCTGCATGTCCGCGAAGGCGAGGTGTACGGCGTCATCGGCCAGTCCGGCGCCGGCAAGTCCTCCCTCATCCGCTGCGTCAACCTGCTGGAACGCCCCACCTCCGGCACGGTCACCGTCGCCGGTCAGGACCTCACCGCCCTCGCGGGACGCGGTCCCCGGGCCGGCAAGGAGCTGCGGCGGGCGCGCAGCCGCATCGGCATGGTCTTCCAGCACTTCAACCTGCTCTCCTCGCGCACCGTCCAGGACAACGTCGAACTGCCCCTGGAGATCCTCGGCACCTCAGGTCGGGAGCGCTCGCGCAAGGCGCTGGAACTGCTGGAACTCGTCGGCCTCGCCGACAAGGCGAGCGCCTACCCCGCCCAGCTCTCCGGCGGCCAGAAGCAGCGGGTCGGCATCGCCCGCGCCCTGGCCGGCGACCCCGAGGTGCTGCTGTCCGACGAGGCCACCAGCGCCCTCGACCCGGGGACCACCCGCTCCATCCTCCAGCTGCTGCGCGACCTCAACCGGCAGCTCGGCCTCACCGTCCTGCTCATCACCCACGAGATGGACGTCGTGAAGTCGGTCTGCGACTCGGCCGCGCTGATGGAGAACGGCCGCATCGTCGAGTCCGGCACGGTCGGCGAACTGCTCGCCACCCCCGGCTCCGAACTGGCCTCCGCGCTCTTCCCGGTCGACGGCGACGCCACCGGCGAGGACCGCACGGTCGTCGACGTCACCTTCCAGGGCGAGGCCGCCACGCAGCCCGTGATCTCCCAGCTCTCGCGCACCTACAACATCGACATATCGATCCTCGGCGCCGCCATCGACACCGTCGGCGGCCTCCAGGTCGGCCGGATGCGCATCGAACTGCCCGGCCGCTACGAGGACAACGTCGTACCGATCGGCTTCCTGCGCGAACAGGGCCTGCGGATCGACATCGTGGGCGCGCCCCAGCTGGTGAAGGAAGGTGCCGAGTGACCTGGTCCGAGATGCAGCCCCTGCTGTCCCAGGCGTGTTGGGACACCCTCTACATGGTCGGCTGGTCCACCCTGATCGCCGTCGTCGGCGGGCTTCCGCTCGGCATCCTGCTCGTCCTCACCGACCGGGGCGGACTGCTGCAGAACGTCCTCGCCAACAAGGTCATCGGGCAGGTCGTGAACATCGCCCGCTCGATGCCGTTCATCATCCTCATGGTCGCGCTGATGACCTTCACCCGCTGGATCACCGGCACGACCATCGGCCGCGAGGCCGCCATCGTGCCGCTGGCCATCGGCGCCATCCCCTTCTTCGCCCGCCTGGTCGAGACGGCTGTCCGCGAAGTGGACGGCGGTCTCGTCGAGGCCGTGCAGTCGATGGGCGGCAACACCTGGACGATCGTCCGCAAGGTCCTCGTACCGGAGGCCCTGCCCTCGCTGATCGCCAGCACCACGACCACCATCGTCGCCCTCATCGGCTACTCCGCCATGGCCGGCACGGTCGGTGCCGGCGGACTCGGCGACATCGCCATCCGCTACGGCTACCAGCGCTTCGAGACCGAGTTGATGTGGATCACCGTGGCGATCCTCGCCGTGGTCATCTCCGTCATCCAGTTCGCCGGCGACTTCGCGGCCCGCTCGCTGCACTCCCGGGGCGGACGCTCCGGACCCGTGCCGAAGCTGCGGCTGCTGAAGGCCGAGGAGCCGGCCGCGGCCGACGTCGCCAAGGTCTCGTAGGCGCCGCCGGCGCCCCTCTCGGACTCCCCGCACCACCGACCGCGGGGTCACTGCACCCAAAAGGAAAGGCACTTTTCGTGCGTAACACCGCAAAGCTGAGCACCGCCGTCCTCGCCGCCGGAGCCCTCACCTTCGGGCTCACCGCCTGCGGGTCGGGCTCGGACTCGGCATCGAGCTCCTCCGACTACAGCGGACCGCTGGTCGTCGCCGCGAGCCCCACCCCGCACGCCGAGATCCTGAACTACGTGAAGGACAACCTGGCGAAGAAGGCCGGACTCGACCTGGAGGTCAAGGAGTTCCAGGACTACATCGTCCCGAACACCGCCACCGAGGACGGCTCCGTCGACGCCAACTACTTCCAGAACCAGCCCTACCTCGACGACTTCAACACCAAGCGCGGCACCCACATCGTGCCCGTCGTCACGGTGCACCTGGAGCCGCTCGGCCTCTACTCCCACAAGGTCAAGAAGGCCGACGCCCTCAAGAGCGGCGCGACGATCGCCGTCCCGAACGACGCGGTGAACGAGGCACGCGCCCTCAAGCTGCTCGCCGCGAACGGCCTCATCACGCTCAAGGACGGCGCCGGCAACGAGGCGACCCCGCAGGACATCGCCAAGAACCCCGGGAACCTGAAGTTCAAGGAAGTCGAGGCGGCCCAGACCGCGCGCTCCCTGGACGACGTGGACGCCGCCGTCGTCAACGGCAACTACGCCATCTCCGCGGGCATCAAGCCCGCCAAGGACGCACTCGTCCTGGAGTCCGCGAAGAACAGCCCGTACGGCAACTTCCTCGCGGTGAAGAAGGGCAACGAGAAGGACCCGCGCGTGAAGAAGCTCGCCAAGCTGCTCACCTCGCCCGAGGTGAAGAAGTTCATCGAGGACAAGTACCAGGGCTCGGTCATCCCGTCCTTCTGAGCCGGGGCGTTCTGTGCCGACGGCACGTATACGGCGTATCGGCACGCACGGGGTCCACGCGCTTACTTGCAGTGGACCCCGTGGTGCGGTTCCGGGGGGCCATGCTGCATGCTGGGCAGTTCAGCAGGACCCTGAACATTTTCCAGCGGTTACGGAGCGGCGCATGGCGAGCACCTTCCCCAACATCTCCATCAGCACGGAGCGGTTGGTGCTGCGTCCATTCGACGAGGACGACACGTCCGCGCTGGTCGAGATGATGAACGACGAGCAGGTCGTCGCCTGGACCTCCGCCCCGCACCCCTACACCGAGGCCGACGCCCACCGCTGGGCCACCCAACTCGCCCCGGCCGAACGGACCGAGGGCCGTGGCATCGTCTTCGCGGTGACGGAGTTCCTCACCCAACGCCTCGTCGGCATCGTGCACCTCCGGAACACGGACTGGCGCGTCCGCTCCACCGAGATCGCCTACGTCATCGCCCCCTGGGCCCGTGGCGAGGGCTACGCCTCGGAAGCGGCGCTCGTCACCGCCCAGTGGCTCTTCCAGGACCAGAAGTTCGAGCGCCTGGAGCTGCGCACCGCCGCCGACAACACCGCCTCCCAGCAGGTGGCCCAGAAGATCGGCTGCATCAGCGAGGGCATCCTGCGCAACGCCTGGATAGCCCGTGCCAGGACCGGTGACGGCGAATGGGCCGACGTACGCACCGACGTCATCGTCTGGAGCCTCCTGCCGGAGGACCTCGCCGGAGTCAGCGAACAACTGGCTGACACCGGTGGTTTCACCTCCTTCACCGACTGGAACTGAACCCTGGGGGCACCGAGAGGTACCCTCACGGAGCCCGACCTGCGTAAATCCCCTGGAGACCGACGACTATGGCCGACCGCGTCACGGTGATCGGGTGGGACGGATCGCCGCTGACCGCCGCGGCACGCTCCGCCCTGGGCGCCGCGACCCTGGTGGCCGGTGCCGCCCACCATCTGGCGCTGCCCGAGGTACCGCCCCACGCCGAACGCATCCGGCTCGGCAGCGTCGCCCTCGCCGCCCGCCGCGTCGCCCGCCACCGCGGCACCGCGGTCGTCATCGCGGACGGCGACCCCGGCTTCTTCGGCGTCGTACGGACCCTGCGCGCACCCGAGTTCGGCCTCGAGGTGGAGGTGGTCCCCGCCGTCTCCTCCGTCGCCGCCGCCTTCGCCCGCGCCGGCATGCCCTGGGACGACGCACAAGTGGTCGTCGCCCACCGCCGCACCCTGCGACGCGCGGTGAACGTGTGCCGCGCCCACACCAAGGTCGCCGTCCTCACCTCACCCGGCGCCGGCCCCGCCGAACTCGGCCTGCTCATGGAGGGCGTGCACCGCACCTTCGTCATCTGCGAGGAACTCGGCACCGAACGCGAACAGGTCACCGTCGTCACCTCCGACAAGGCCGCCGACCACACCTGGCGCGACCCGAACGTCGTCATCGTCGTCGGCGGCACCGCCGGCCCCGCGGACGGCGGCGGCTGGATCGCCGGCCGCGACCCCGCCGCGGCCCCCCGCGGCTGGACGCTGCCCGCCGAGTCCTACGGCGGTCTCATGGGCGAGGGCGAACTGGAACCGCTGCGCGCCGCCCAACTCGCCCGGCTCGGCCCGCGCGTCGGCGACCTGGTGTGGGACATCGGCTGCGGCAGCGGTGCGTTCGCCACCGAGGCCGCCCGCGCCGGCGCCGCCGTCATCGCCGTCGACCACGACCCGCGCGCCTGCGAACGGACCGATGCCAACGCGCGCGCCTTCGGACTCCAGCTCCAGGTCGTGCAGGGCACCGCCCCGCACGTACTGGAGAACCTCCCCGAGCCCGACGTCGTGCGCGTCGGCGGCGGGGGAGCGGCCGTGGTCTCCGCGGTCGCCGACCGACGGCCACAGCGCATCGTCACCCACGCGGCCACCCGCGACGAGGCCGAACTCATCGGCCGGGACCTCACCGAGCACGGCTACCGGGTCGAGTGCGCCCTGCTGCAGTCCGTCGAACTCGACACCAGGGCCTGGACGGAGACGGAGCGGAGCGTCGCGTTCCTGCTCAGCGGCGCGCTCCCGGAGCGCGCCCCGTGATTCCACTGCCGTCCCAGTGATCCTGTTTTCTTCCCTCCCGGTGATCCGCTCGTCGTACCGCTCGCGGTAGGCTGGCCGACCGTCGTACCGCACCGGGTGGCCCGGCGTTTCGTTCGTCAATGTCCGGAAAACGCGCCCCTTTTGGGGTGGGTGTGGTACGCCGAAACCGGAGGACGCGCAACGTGGCGCAGTCCACAGCGGACCGTCGCGGATCAAGCTGTCGCGACGGCGGGACGACCGGGACAATGCCACTGAATGGCTTTGTCGCCTTTTACGGGCGGGTCGTTCGTGCCGCTGGGCACGCACGCTCGTTCTTCACTGCGGGGGCGGTCGGTGCGCCGTTCCCGGTGGCTGGACCGAGAAGCACTAACCGATGGGCGAGGGGTACGCATGACCGACACCGGCCAGGTCCCGGGCGAGGGACTGCCGGAGAACTCAGGCATGGTGGAACAGCCGGGCGTTCCCGCGCACGGTGCGTACACCTACCTCTCCGAGACCACCGCCGAGGACGAAGACCTGTTGCTGCTGCCGGGCGCGCAGAGCCCCTGGGGCAACGAGGTCGCCCCGCCCGCGCCCGAGCCGGTCGTCGAGACCGTGCACGAGCCGGGCCCGCACGAGACGGCGGGCCGCGACAGCGGCTCGGTCGACCTCGGCGGCGTCCGCCTGCCCGACCCGGCCCCGGCGCCCGCGGCCCCGTCCGTGCCGATCCCGCCGATCACCCCGCGCCGCCCGCTGCACCTCGGCCCGCCCACCCCCGACGCGTCCGCCAGCCCGGTCCGCTCCCTCGCCGACCGCGGCCCCGCGGGCGCCCCGGTCCGCCACCCCGGTCCGCCGACGGTCGGCCCCGAATACCTCGACGCGCCCCCGCAGGGTGCGGCCCCCTGGGGCGCCCCGCCCCAGCCCTCGGTGGCCCCCGGGACACCGGCTGCGGAAACGGTTGTTCCGTCCCCGAGCCACCCCGCGGAGCCCCTGGGCGCCGCCCAGGCGGTGATGGCCCGCATCACGACCGAGGCCACTGCCGTCCAGGGACAGGAGACCGGGTACGTCGCGCAGGGCGAGTTCGCCCAGGCCATGACCGGAGCCGAGAACACGCAGGCCGCGGCGGGGCACGGCGGGGAACTCGGCCGTCCGGAGCCTGCTGCGGGGAACGCCCATGGTGCTGCGACCCAGCACGGTGAGCCACTGGCCGAGGCCGGGCAGGGCGACGCCGTCGCCCCCGGTGCCGGGAGCGGCCCGAACGACCAGAGCGGCCCGAGCGGACTGAGCTCGCAGGCCGGCGAACTCGGCCATGGCGAGGAGCCTGGGCAGGGCGCTGTGCCAGACCACGGCGTCCAGCCCGGGCAGGGCGATCTGGTCGGCCATGGCGCGCAGCCCGAGCACGGCAGTGCGCTTGGTCACGGTGAGGAGCCTGGGCAGGGCGGTGTGCTCGGACATGGCGCGGAGTCCGGACACGAGGGTGAGCCTGGTCAGGGCCTGGAGGTCGGACAGGTCGCTCGGCCCGGCCATGCCGAGGAGCCCGGACAGGGCGGTGTGCCCGGTCACGGTGTGGAGTCCGGAAACGAGAGTGAGCCGGGCCAGGGTGCGGAGGCCGGCCAGGTCGCCGACCCCGGCCATGGCGCCGAGTCCGGGCATGGCGCCGTGCCCGGTGATGCCGCCCAGTCCGCGCTGAGCGCCGCGCTCGCGCATGGTGTCGGCTCCGGGCCGGACGGCGAGGTCGCTCTCGGCGGTTCCGTCGTGGCGTCCGCGGACGCCGACAGTGCCGCGCACAGCTCGCAGAGCGGTCAGCTCGGGGCCGCCCCCGGCTCCGCGGACGGCGGGCCCGTGACGGCCGGCGTCGTGGCAGCCGGGCACCCGGTCGCGGACGGCTCCGCCGCTGCCCGTGGAGAGGGCGCGGGTGCCGTGCCCACCCCGGAAGCCGTCGCTGAGCAGGCCGATACGACCGCTTCGGTTCCCGAGGCGGAGCCGGCTCCCCGCGCCGAAGGCGACCCGCACGGCGGGCCGGCCGACGAGGCCGCGCCTGCCGCGCAGACCGTGGCGGCCCTGGGAGGCGAGGCCGGCCCGGACGCCGATCGGCTCACGGAGGCCGTACCGGTTCCGGCAACCGAGCCGGCCGAGGACGCTCAGCCCGCGGCACTCGCGAGTGACCACCAGCTCGCCGAGCTCGCGGCGCCCGAAAGCGATCAGGAGAGCGGCGTCGGCGGATCCGAGGCCGGCGATGTGTCCGACACGGTCGAGGCCATCCAGGCGCCGGAGGTCATGGCGCCGGACGCCGGCCAGGCCGCGGACTCCGCCGACCTCGCGCCCGCCCAGCCGACCGACACGGCCGTACCGACGCAGGGCCCCGACACCGCCGTAACCCCCGAAGCTCCGGAGAGCACCCCCTTCCCGGCGGCTCCCCACACGTCTCACCCGGCGGACGGTTCTCCGGCGCCGGCCGAGGACACGGTTTCCACGGATGTCCCCGCGCGGTCCCAGCACGTGGACAGACAGCCCGCCCCGGGCCTGGAGCCGATCACGCCCGCCGACCTCCAGGTCGTAGCGGCCGCGAGCCCGATCCCGGACCCGGCGACCGCCCTTCAGGGCCCCGTAATGAACGCCCCGGAGCACCACGCTTCCCTCTCGGCGGACTTGGCGAACGCGCCCCAGCCCGTAGCCGTCACAGACTCCGCGGACTCCGCCGTAACGGCCACCGAGGAGCAGCCCGGACTCACGGCGGAGCCCCAAGCCGGCCAGTCCCTCGGGCAGTTCGTCCCCGTGGAGGGCTCGGTCCCGACCACGCCCCATCTCGCGCCGACCCCGCCCCACGCGCTCACCCTCCCCCCGGAGGACGCGCCGGAGGCGGTCGCGCCGGTCCCCGCCCCGCGCGAGGCCGATCCCGAACTCGTACAGCACGCGGACGACCTGGACACCCGGGCCGCCGACCAGGAAGAGAGCACGGCCCCCGTGGAAGAAGTCCGCCAGTCCACCGGCCCGGCCGCGCCCGCCTACGACGACGCCGAGCGCGAGGCCGTGCTGAAGGTGATGCGCGAACGACGCGACATCCGCAACGGCTTCCGCGCCGACCCCATCCCGCACGAGGTGCTGCTCCGCGTCCTGGAGGCCGCGCACACCGCCCCGTCCGTGGGCCACTCGCAGCCCTGGGACTTCGTCGTCATCCGCTCCGCCGACACCCGGCGCAGCATGCACGAACTGGCCATGCGCCAGCGGGACGCGTACGCGAAGTCGCTCCCCAAGGGGCGGGCCAAGCAGTTCAAGGAACTGAAGATCGAGGCCATCCTCGACACCCCGGTGAACATCGTCGTCACCGCCGACCCGACCCGCGGCGGCCGGCACACCCTCGGCCGGCACACCCAGCCGCAGATGGCGCCGTACTCCGCCGCCCTCGCCGTCGAGAACCTCTGGCTCGCCGCACGCGCCGAAGGCCTCGGCGTCGGCTGGGTCAGCTTCTTCGACGAGCGGGAGATGGTCCGCGCGCTGGGTCTGCCCGAGCATCTGGAGGTCATCGCCTACCTGTGCGTCGGCTACGTCGACGAGTTCCCGGACGAGCCCGAGCTGATGCAGGCCGGCTGGTCCAAGCGCCGTCCGCTGTCCTGGGTCGTGCACGAGGAGACGTACGGCCGCCGTGCCCTGCCCGGTGAGGAGCCGCACGACCTGCTCTCCGAGACCGTCGCCCAGATCCGCCCGCTGGACGCCAAGGCGCTCGGCGAGGCCTGGGAGCGGCAGAAGCGGATGACCAAACCGGCCGGCGCGCTCGGCATGCTGGAGATCATCTCCGCCCAGCTGTCCGGGCTGTCCCGCCAGTGCCCGCCGCCGATCCCGGAGCCCGCGGCCGTCGCGATCTTCGCCGGCGACCACGGCGTGCACGCCCAGGGCGTCACCCCCTGGCCGCAGGAGGTCACCGCCCAGATGGTGGCCAACTTCCTCGGCGGCGGAGCGGTCTGCAACGCCTTCGCGGGTCAGGTCGGCGCCGAGGTGTGCGTCGTGGACGTCGGTGTCGCCTCCGACCTTCCCGCGACCCCGGGCCTGCTGCCCCGCAAGGTCCGCGCCGGCACGTCCGACATGACCACGGGCCCCGCCATGACCCGCGAGGAGGCCAGGCAGGCCATCGAGGTCGGCATCGAGACGGCCCGTGACCTGGTGGCGGCCGGCAACAAGGCGCTGCTGACCGGCGAGATGGGCATCGCGAACACCACCGCGTCCGCCGCGCTCATCTCGGTGTTCACGGACACCGACCCCGCCGAGGTCACCGGCCGCGGCACCGGCATCAACGACGAGACGCTGGCCCGCAAGACCGAGGTCGTGCGGCGCGCCATCGAACTCCACCAGCCGGACCCGGCCGACCCCATCGGCGTGCTCGCCGCGATCGGCGGCTTCGAACACGCGGCGATGGTGGGCCTGTTGCTCGGCGGCGCCTCCCTGCGCACGCCGGTCATCCTGGACGGCGTCAGCGCCGGCGCCGCCGCCCTGGTGGCCCGCGCCATCGCCCCCGAGGTCCTCGCGGCCTGCATCGCCGGTCACCGCAGTGCCGAGCCCGGCCATGTGGCGGCCCTCAACAAGCTGGGCCTGCGCCCCCTGGTCGACCTCGACCTCCGGCTCGGCGAGGGCACGGGCGCCCTGCTCGCCCTGCCGCTGGTGCAGAGCACGGCCCGGGCCATGCACGAGGTGGCGACCTTCGACTCCGCGGGCGTCACCGAGAAGTAGCTCCCGTACCGGGGTGGGGTACGCGCTCCTGCGCGCGTCCCACCCCGGCCGTACGCTGAACCCCATCATCGAAATCCGCACGTCAGGGCTGCTCCAGTGCCGTAGCGCCCATCGCATTGCCAGCAGGACGAGGAGCCGCACCTCATGGCCGAACACCCCGCCTACCCCGTAGGTCTCCGCCTCTTGGGCCGCAAAGTGGTCGTGCTCGGCGGCGGCCAGGTCGCCCAGCGCCGGCTGCCGGCCCTGATCGCGGCGGGCGCGGACGTCCTGCTCGTCTCCCCGGAGGCGACCCCCTCCGTCGAGGCGATGGCGGACGCGGGTGAGATCACCTGGGCGAGGCGCCCCTACGAGGAGGGCGACCTCGCCGACGCCTGGTACGCCCTCATCGCCACCGGCGACCGCGAGGCGAACACCCGGGCCTCCGCCGAGGCCGAACGCCACCGGGTGTGGTGCGTGCGCTCCGACGACGCCGAGGCCGCGACGGCCTGGACGCCGGCCACCGGCCACAGCGAGGGCGTCACCGTCGCCGTCCTGACCACCGACACGCACAGCCCTGACCCGCGCCGCACCGCGGCCATCCGCGACGCGGTCGTCGAGGGGCTGCGCGACGGTACCCTCGTCGCCCCGCACCACCGCGGCCGCACACCCGGCGTCGCCCTCGTCGGCGGCGGACCCGGCGACCCGGACCTCATCACCGTCCGCGGCCGCCGGCTGCTGGCCGAGGCCGACGTCGTCATCGCCGACCACCTCGGCCCGCGCGACCTGCTCGCCGAACTGCCGCCGCACGTCGAGGTGATCGACGCGGCGAAGCTGCCCTACGGCCGCTTCATGGCCCAGGAGGCCATCAACAACGCGCTGATCGAGCACGCCAAACAGGGCAGGTCGGTCGTCCGGCTCAAGGGCGGCGACCCCTTCGTCTTCGGCCGCGGCATGGAGGAGATCCAGGCGCTCGCCGAGGCCGGCATCCCCTGCACGGTCGTCCCCGGCATCTCCAGCTCCATCTCGGTGCCGGGCGCGGCCGGCATCTCGGTCACCCACCGCGGGCTCGCGCAGGCGTTCACCGTGGTCAGCGGGCATGTCGCCCCCGACGACGAGCGGTCGCTGATCGACTGGCCGGCGCTGGCGAAGGTGTCCGGCACGCTGGTGGTCCTCATGGGCGTCGACAAGATCGGGAAGATCGCCGAGACCCTGGTCGCCCACGGCAAGGCCCCGGAGACCCCGGTCGCCCTGGTCCAGGAGGGAACCACGGCCGCCCAGCGCCGGGTGGACGCGACCCTCGCGACGGTCGCGGAGGCGGTCCGTACGCACGGGGTGAAGGCGCCGTCGGTCATCGTCATCGGTGAGGTCGTGGGAGTGGGCCCGCGAGCGGTCGAGTAACCCCGGGTAACACAACCCGTTCCGAGCCGTTGGCACCACACCCAGGACAAGGCAGTATCACCCTGTGGCCGATCTCATCACCGTCGAGGATCCCGACGACCCCCGCCTGCGCGACTACACGGGCCTGACCGACGTGGAACTGCGCCGCAAACGAGAACCGGCCGAGGGCCTGTTCATCGCCGAGGGCGAGAAGGTCATCAGACGTGCCAAGGACGCCGGGTACGAGATGCGCTCGATGCTGCTGTCCGCCAAGTGGGTCGACGTGATGCGGGACGTCATCGACGAACTCCCGGCGCCCGTGTACGCGGTCAGCCCCGAGCTCGCCGAGCAGGTCACCGGCTACCACGTGCACCGCGGCGCACTCGCCTCCATGCAGCGCAAACCCCTGCCCACGGCCGCCGAACTCCTGCAGACCACCCGCCGGGTCGTCGTCATGGAGTCGGTCAACGACCACACCAACATCGGTGCGATCTTCCGCTCGGCCGCGGCCCTCGGCATGGACGCGGTCCTGCTGTCCCCGGACTGCGCCGACCCCCTCTACCGCCGCAGCGTCAAGGTCTCCATGGGCGCGGTCTTCTCCGTGCCCTACGCCCGCCTCGACACCTGGCCCAAAGGTCTGGAGTCGGTCCGCGAGGCCGGCTTCACCCTCCTCGCGCTCACCCCGGACGAGAAGGCGAGATCCCTCGACGAGGCCGCCCCGCACAAGATGGACCGCGTCGCCCTGATGCTCGGCGCCGAGGGGGACGGCCTGTCCACCCAGGCCCTGGTCGCCGCCGACGAATGGGTCCGCATCCCGATGTCCCACGGCGTGGACTCCCTGAACGTGGGCGCGGCGGCCGCGGTCGCCTTCTACGCGGTGGCCACCGGCCGCCCCCAGGGCTGATGGCGCAGCGCGAGGCGATCGTCGCGGTCCTGCGCCGCGGCGACCGCGTCCTGGCGATATGCCGCGCCGCGTCGGTCGCCCGCCCCGGCTACTGGCAGCCCCTGAGCGGCAAGGTCGAACCGGGGGAGACCCAGCGGGAGGCCGTCGTCCGGGAGATCAGGGAAGAGGTCGGCCTCACCGCCGTACCCCTCGCCAAGGTCTGGGAGTCCGACACCGACGACGGCGTGTTCCGCCTCCACTGGTGGACGGCGGACGCACCCACCGGCGAGGTGGTCCCCGACCCGGCCGAGGTCGCCGACTTCCGCTGGGTCACCCCGGAGGAGTTCCTGACTCTGACCCCCGTCTTCGAGGGCGACCTGGAGTTCTTCGAGCGCATCCTTCCGGGGCTGTGACGTCTGGCTCTGCCGTCAGCAACGTGCCCGGACGGCGCGCCTATGCGCGCCCCGGCTCCCCGGCCTGACGCTGCTGCTCCTGTACGACACCCCGGCCGCCGCCCAGGCCGTGCGCCGGCCCCTGGCAGCCCTGTGCCGCGGCGATGCCGAGCGCGACCAGCAGTGTCACGACGACGAAGACGAACAGCCGCTGCCGCAGCAGCCGCGGATTGGCCGGACGCCGGCCCGTCCCCGTGGTCCTGGGCGCCGGACGCCCCGTACCACTGCGCGGTGCGGGCCGGTTCCCGCTGCCGGAGCGGGTGCCGCCCCGCGAGGCCGGCGTGGGCCGCGCGCCGGAGCGCGCGGAGCCACCCCGCGAGGAAGGCGCCGCGCCGTTCCGTGCCGCACCGCCCGGGCCGGAGACGCCGGAGTCCCGCGATCCACTGCCCGGACCCGCGGGACCGGAACCCCGCGAGGGAACCCCACCGCCCCGCACCGGAGCCGAACCCCGGGACGAGGGCGAGGTACCCCTCGGCGGCGGCGTCCCCTGCGGGCGCCGCTGCTGGTCGGGATAGGTGTCGGCGAGCCGCCCGGTGGGCCGGTCCGCCTCCGCGGCACGCGGCGAGGGCGGCCCTGCCTCACCGAGCCCCTGCGCCTCGCGCGCGGCGATCTCCTTCAGACGCAGCGACAGCTGCAGCGTGCTGGGCCGCTCCTCCGGGTCCTTCGCCAGACAGGCCCGCACCAGCGGAGCCAGGGCGTCCGGTACGCCGTGCAGCTGCGGCTCCTCGTGCACCACCCGGTACAGCATCACCTCGGAACTGCCGTGTCCGAAGGGCGAGTCGGCCATGGCGGCGTACGCCAGGGTCGCGCCCAGGGAGAAGACGTCCGTGGCCGGCGTGACCGTGGCCCCGCGCACCTGCTCGGGCGCGAGGAAGCCCGGCGAGCCGACGGCCGTGCCGACATGGGTGAGCGTCGACGCCCCGGTCGCCCAGGCGATGCCGAAGTCGATGATCCGCGGCCCCTTGGGGGACAGCAGGATGTTGGACGGCTTGAGATCCCGGTGCACCACGCCGGCCTCGTGCACCGCGACCAGCCCCTCCGACAGGGCGGCCCCGATCGCGGCGACCTCGGCCGCGCTCAGCGAACCCTCGTCGGCGACCTTGTCGTGCAGCGAGGGCCCGGGCACGTACTGGGTGGCGAACCAGGGCCGGTCGGCCTCCAGATCGGCGGCGACCAGCCGGGCCGTGCACCCGCCCCGGATCCGCCGCGCGGCCGACACCTCACGCGCGAACCGCGAGCGGAACTCCTGATCCTCCGCCAGGTCCGGCCGGATGACCTTCAGTGCGACCCGCTGCCCCTTCTTGTCGGAGCCCAGGTACACAACGCCCATCCCACCCGCGCCGAGCCGTCTGTGAAGCTTGAACGAGCCGACGACGCGCGGGTCCTCGCGCCTCAGGCGCATCATCGCCATGTTCATCCCCGCTGCCCGGTCCGTGTGACGTGGCACAGCTTACGTTTCCACGGCCGCCCGCGCGCAGAGGCCGCGCCCTCTCGTCCCGATCGATTGTCAGTGCCGGGTGGGAGACTTGAAGGGTGGTCAGGGGGCCCGGAACCAACCGCACTTCATGCCTGCCGGTCTCCCAACCATCCATCACAGAAGGGGGATTGAACCCGTGAAGGGTGATCGCGTGGAGATAGTGGTGGACGCGGGGGACACGACCCGCACTTACGAGGTGGTGGCGAGCAGAGCGGGCCGCAGGGTGGAGACGGCGGTACGGCGCGGTGTCGTGGAAGTGAGCGAAGTCACCCGCAACGGCTCCGTGGTCCGCACGGCCCGCTTCATGGCCAACCGGGTCCTGGCGCTGGTGGAGCAGCCGGTACCCAGGGAGGACAGTTCGGAAAAGCCGGTACACGGCGGGCGTCCCCTCGGGGAAGACCCTGAGACCTAGGTCCCCGTCTCCACCCAGGGGAGTACTCACCACCGCACGGCTCATCCTCCGGGAGGCCCGGCAATCGGTACGAGGGCATGACGTGCGAAGAGCGCCGGAAGCCTAGATTTGAGGTCAAGCGGCGGGTGCAGCACTCGTCCCCCGAGGTCAGACACCCGCCGCTGCCAACGACAACTGAGACGGTCAGGAGAGGGACCATGGCTCTGACGGCACCGCGGACACAGTTCCGCAGGCTGGAGCGCACGACGCTCCGTCCGCGTCGCACGGGCCGGCGCCACCCGTTGGTGGCGACGATCATGGTCCTCCCCCTGGCGGCCCTGCTCTTCTTCGTCTTCGACGGCTGGGAGACAGTGGCCACACAGGCGTCGTCCGTGGGCGTGATGCTGGGGCGCTGAGCGGCGACCCCAGGCCCGGAAGAGCGGTCCGGGCGGGGACATCCACCCATGAAACCCCGTGGGGACGGGGGTGCGGCGGACGGCAAAAATGCCGGCGCAGCTGGGGAGCTGCGCCGGCATTGCTTTTTCCCGTCTCCGGCTGCCGGTTCATGCGTCTTCAGCCCGTCCGGCGTTCGAGGACGGGGCCCGAAGGACCGATCGGGTCCGGGGCGGAGCGCTGATGGGGTCGAGAGGCCCAGCCCCGATGGGCTCGAGAGGCGGAACCCCGATGGGGTCCAGGGGCGCAGCCCCGGCGGGGGTCCAGGGGGCGGAGCCCGCCTGAGAGCGGGGTCGAAGGGGCGGCAGCCCCTGGAGGATGGGACGGGTAGGGGCGGCGGGGGCGAGAAACCCCAGCCACAGCGCCACCCGCCCCACCCCCCGTACGCTTCCGCCAGCAACACACCCCGCCCCAGGGAGCCACACCCCGTGACCACCCCCCTGCTCCCCGACCTCACCACCCAACTCAAGGCCAAGGCCCACACTCTCACCCCCAACCCCGCCCCCACCTGCCCCTGCCCCACCACCACCCTCGCCGACCGCCCCGACACCACGGTCGTCCGCCACGCGAACACCGTCGCCAAGGCGCACGCCCCCAACACGTCCCACACCACGCTCACCCCACGCCTCAAAACCGCCGCCCACCTCCCCAGCCTCTTCCTCCCTCCCCTCACCTCCACCCCCACCGCCCTGCACAACCGCCTCGTCACCTTCTGGCCCTACGGCACCCCCGTGGACCCGGACGACCCAGACGCCGCCCCCTGGGAAGCCGCCGCCACCCTTCTCGCCCACCTCCACCGCACCCCACCCCCCACCCCCGTCCCACCCATGCGCGGCCCCGCCAAGGCGGCCCACGCCATCGCCCGCCTCATCAGCGCCACCGCGACCGCCGCCGCACCCCACTCCGCCGCACGCCTGGTCCTCCGCGCCTGGCACACCCTCCCCGCCTGGGCCCGCGCCGAGGCCCCGATGCCGGACGCCACCACCCTCTGCCACGGCGACCTCCACCTCGGCCAGCTCGTCCGCCACCCCGCCCCCGACGGCCCCTGGCGCCTCATCGACGTCGACGACCTCGGCACCGGCGTCCCCGCCTGGGACCTCGCCCGCCCGGCGGCCTGGTACGCCTGCGGTCTCCTCCCGCCGGACGAGTGGACCCGCTTCCTCGACACCTATCGTGCGGAAGGCGGCACGGCCGTCCCCGCCACGGGCGACCCCTGGCCCGCGCTGGACACCACGGCCCGCGCCCTCACCGTCCAGACCGCCGCCCGGGCCGTCACCAAGGCGATCACGGAGGACCGCCGCCTGGATGAGATCGAGATGTCGGTGATCGACGCATGTGCCCGAATGGGTTCCGTCCCGCCGCAGTTGCCCCCCGATTCCGCGAAGTAAGGTGCAACCGAGCGCGCCAGGACGGAGTCTGTCCTGGGGAAACGCGAAGCAGGACCGACGGGCGAGGAGTTGAGCCGAGCATGCAGTGTCCGAAGTGCCATGCGCCGATGCACACGTACAACCGCAACGGCGTCCAGATCGAGCAGTGCAGCGGCTGCCGGGGGATCTTTCTCGACTACGGCGAGCTGGAGGCGCTGACCCGCCTGGAGTCGCAGTGGTCCCAGCCGGCGCCGCCGCCCCCGCCCGCCCCGCAGGCCTACCCGGCCCCGCCCGCGCCCGCATGGGGCGCCCCGCACGGCGGCCACGGAGGCGGTCACTACGGAGGCCACCACGGCGGTCACCACCGCCACAAGAGCTTCGGTCACATGCTGTTCTCCAGCTGACGTCCGGCACACGAAGAAGCCCCCGGCCGCAGGGCCGGGGGCTTCTTCGTGTGTGGACGATACTGGGATTGAACCAGTGACCTCTTCCGTGTCAGGGAAGCGCTCTCCCGCTGAGCTAATCGTCCTCGGTACGTGATCGACAGCCGAGTCGAAGCCGAGGCCGAAAAGATCACATGTACTGCGTGCGCGATACTGGGATTGAACCAGTGACCTCTTCCGTGTCAGGGAAGCGCTCTCCCGCTGAGCTAATCGCGCGGGTCGAAGCCGTGAGGCTCCAGTGGACGATACTGGGATTGAACCAGTGACCTCTTCCGTGTCAGGGAAGCGCTCTCCCGCTGAGCTAATCGTCCTTGGAGGTGGAGACGGGATTTGAACCCGTGTAGACGGCTTTGCAGGCCGTTGCCTCGCCTCTCGGCCACTCCACCAGGAGTGCGGGGGTCCGGGAAGATCCCCTTGATCCTTCGAGCGGACGACGAGGCTCGAACTCGCGACCTCAACCTTGGCAAGGTTGCGCTCTACCAACTGAGCTACGTCCGCTTGTCGTTTCGTTCCGCTCCCGCGGCCCGGCGACGTGTTGAACTCTAGCGGATTCCCGGGCCAGTACAAAAACGCGTTTGCGCAGCGTGCTGCGCTGCGCCTGCTCACGGGCGTGGCCTGGGCATCCGCGGGGACATGCCGAGGTCACCTTTCGGACACCCACCCTAGACTCGACGGCGTGCTCGACCTACCTCCCCTCGCCCGCTTCGGCACCCGCGTCGCCACCGGCCTCCTCGACGTCACCAGCGACCCCGCGGCCCTCGACTCCACCGGTTTCTGGGCCGTCGTCGCGGACTTCGAGGGCCGTCTGACCTGCGCCCGCTTCCGGGACGTACGACAGGAGCCGGTGCCCGCGCCGGTGCCGGGGGAGTGGCGGGGACCCGGGCCCGGTGACTGGACGTCCTCCCTCGACCGCGCCGCGTACACGGCCGGTGTGCGCCGGATCCGGGAGCACATCGAGGCCGGCGAGGTCTACCAGGCGAACCTCTGCCGGGTGCTGACCGCACCCGTCGCGCCGGACGCCGACGTGGACGCCCTCACCGCGCTGCTGGCCCGCGGCAACCCGGCGCCGTACGCGGGAACGATCCGGCTGCCCGGGTACGGCGTCGAGATCGCCACCGCCTCGCCCGAACTGTTCCTGCGCCGCGACGGGCGGATCGTCGAGTCCGGGCCGATCAAGGGCACCGGGCGCACCGAGGCGGACCTGCTGGAGAAGGACTACGCCGAGAACGTGATGATCGTGGACCTGGTCCGCAACGACATCGGGCGTGTGTGCGCCACCGGCAGCGTCACCGTTCCCGACCTGTGCGCGGTGGAGAAGCACCCGGGCCTGGTCCACCTCGTCTCCACGGTCCGCGGCGAGCTGGGCGCCGGTGCCGGCTGGCCCGAGCTGCTGACGGCGGCCTTTCCGCCCGGCTCCGTCACCGGCGCCCCCAAGTCCAGCGCCCTGCGGATCATCGACGTCCTGGAGACCGCCCCCCGCGGCCCGTACTGCGGAGGCATCGGCTGGGTGGACGCCGACCGGGGGAGAGGGGAGCTGGCCGTCGGCATCCGTACGTTCTGGATCGACCGGGCTTCCGACGGCACGGCCGTGCTGCGGTTCGGGACCGGTGCCGGGATCACCTGGGGTTCCGATCCCGAGGGGGAGTGGCGGGAGACCGAGCTGAAGGCGGCCCGACTGCTGGAGGTAGCGTCGGGCAGAGACCTGGTGAGCGGAGAGGGACTGACGTGAAGATCTGGCTCGACGGCGGGCTGAGGGACATCGAGTCCGCCCGCGTGTCCGTGTTCGACCACGGGCTGACGGTGGGCGACGGCATCTTCGAGACGGTGAAGACGGTGGACGGCAGGCCGTTCGCGCTGACCCGCCATCTCGACCGGCTGACCCGCTCGGCCCGCGGCCTCGGTCTGCCCGACCCCGACCACGAGGAGATCCGCCGCGCCTGCGCCGCCGTACTTCAGGCCAACCCGCTACCCCTCGGCCGGCTGCGCATCACCTACACCGGCGGCCACGGCCCCCTCGGCTCCGACCGCGGCGAGCATGGCCCGACCCTCGTGGTCGCCCTCGGCGAGACCGCCCGCCGCCCGGATTCCACGGCCGTCATCACCGTCCCCTGGACCCGCAACGAACGCGGCGCCCTGGCCGGCCTGAAGACGACCTCGTACGCCGAGAACGTCGTCGCGCTCGCCCGCGCCCACCAACACGGCGCCTCCGAGGCCCTGTTCGCCAACACCGTCGGCCAACTCTGCGAGGGCACCGGGTCGAACGTCTTCGTCGTCCTCGACGGTGAGATCCACACCCCGCCGCTCGCCTCCGGCTGTCTCGCGGGCATCACGCGCGCGTTGGCGGTCGAGTGGACCGGGGCCAGGGAGAGCGACCTGCCGCTGGACGTCCTGGAGCGGGCCGACGAGGTCTTCCTCACCTCCAGCCTGCGCGACGTCCAGGCCGTCCACCGCGTCGACGACCGCGAACTGCCGGGCGCGGCGGGCCCGGTGACGGCCAAGGCCATGCGGATCTTCGACGAGCGGTCCGGCGCCGACCTGGACCCGTGAGGCCCGGGAAAACGGGCTGACGCGAGCCTGCCGGGCGGGTAGAACACCCCTGATGACCACGACCCTGCGGCCGACCGAGCCGCTTCAGCGCCACGCGGACGGCACACAGTCGCGCCGCTACCAGGTCTGTGTGAACAGTCGTCCCGTGGGCGGGATACGGCTGTCCACGGACCCCGGCTTCGGCCCGACGGTGGCCCGGCTGACCGAGCTGCGCATCGAGGAGCCGGACCGCAGACGCGGACGCGGCACGGTGGCGGTGCTGGCCGCGGAGGAGATCGCCCGGGCCTGGGGCTGCAAGCGCGTCGAGGCACCCGTCCCCGGCGAGGCGGAGGGAGCCCTGCGCCTCGCCACGGCACTCGGCTACGTCCGCAGGAGCCGGAACATGGTCAAGCGGCTGGGGCCGACCCCGCCGGAACTGCCCACGGGGAGCTCGGCCCGGCCCATGACCGAGGCGGAGTACGGCCCTTGGATCGAGTACCAGGCCGAGCAGTATGTCCGCAGCATGGTCGAGCGGGGAGTGTCCGCCGAGGAGGCTCGCAAGAAGGCCGTCGAGGGCCACGCCACGTTCCTGCCCGACGGTCTGGCCAGCGAGAACACCCTGATCAGCGTGTTGGAGCACGAGGGCGTGCCGGTCGGGACGCTGTGGGTGGGGCTGTGGTCGGAGATGGCGTACGTGCTCGATGTCGAGGCGGACGCCCGCCGGCGCGGCCGCGGCCACGGACGGGCGCTCATGCTGCTCGCCGAGATCCAGGCGATCGCCGCCGAAAAGGACCGGATCGGCCTGCACGTCTTCGCCGGCAACGCCCCGGCCGAGCGGCTCTATGAGTCGCTCGGCTACGAGACCACCTCCCACAACCTGCAGAAGGATCTGATCTAGCCTCGATCTTGCATGAGGGTCCGTCAGCTTGCTGACGGACCCTTTCGGCTCGTTCAGGGCAGAGATTTCTCGGGTGGGCAGGCCGGTGGCCC
>NZ_JBEXXQ010000053.1:0-77676 GCF_040630525.1 Streptomyces sp. NPDC005799 | reverse complement strand
CCGCCGATGCCCGCCGCACCGCCGCCCGGCGCCCGCGGCAGCGCTCCCTATCTCCAGCGGCCCGCGACCGCCCCGGCGGCCGGCGGCCGTACCCGCTACTGGATCGAGATCAACGGCGCACGCCACCAGATCTCCCGCCCGACGCTGGTGCTGGGCCGCAGCACCGAAGCCGACGTGCGGATCGACGACCCCGGCGTCTCCCGCCGGCACTGTGAGATCCGGACCGGAACGCCCTCGACGATCCAGGATCTCGGGTCCACCAACGGCATCGTGGTGGACGGGCAGCACACCACCCGCGCTACGCTCCGCGACGGCTCGCGGATCGTCGTGGGCAGTACCACCATCATTTACCGGCAAGCCGAAGGGTGAAGCGGGGGCAATGTCAGAGCTGACCCTCACGGTCATGCGGCTGGGTTTCCTGGCCGTACTGTGGCTGTTCGTGATCGTGGCCGTGCAGGTCATCCGCAGCGACCTGTTCGGTACGCGCGTCACCCAGCGCGGGTCCAGGCGAGAGGCCGGGCGGCAGCAGCAGCAAGCCGCCCGCCAGCAGGCGTCTCCTCCGCAGCAGCGCCAGCAGTCCGGCGGCCGCCAGCGCCGCAACGCGCCCACCAAGCTCGTGGTGAGCGAGGGCATCCTCACCGGCACCACGGTCGCCCTGCAGGGCCAGACCATCACCCTGGGCCGGGCGCACGACAGCACGATCGTGCTGGACGACGACTACGCCTCCAGCCGCCATGCCAGGATCTACCCGGACCGCGACGGCAACTGGATCGTCGAGGACCTCGGCTCCACCAACGGCACGTACCTCGACCGGAGCCGGCTGACGACCCCCACGCCGATTCCGCTGGGCGCGCCGATCCGCATCGGCAAGACAGTCATCGAGCTGCGGAAGTAGTACGACAATGAGCGAGCGGAGCGAGCACGCAGCGGCGGCCCCCACCACGGGCCCCGGCGCGCTCCCGACCGGAGGGTGGGCACCGTGCGGATGTACCCGGAGCCGACGGGCGAGGTGCGCATGAGTCTGTCACTGCGCTTCGCCGCCGGATCGCACAAAGGCATGATCCGGGAGGGCAACGAGGACTCCGGATACGCCGGCCCGCGTCTGCTCGCGATCGCCGACGGCATGGGCGGCGCCGCCGCCGGCGAGGTCGCCTCCTCCGAGGCCATCTCCACCATCGTCGCCCTCGACGACGACGTGCCGGGCTCCGACATCCTCACCTCCCTCGGCGCCGCCGTACAGCGGGCCAACGACCAGCTGCGCGCGATGGTCGAGGAGGACCCGCAGCTGGAGGGCATGGGCACGACGCTCACCGCCCTGCTGTGGACCGGGCAGCGGCTCGGTCTCGTACACGTCGGCGACTCGCGCGCGTACCTGCTCCGCGACGGTGTCCTGACGCAGATCACACAGGACCACACCTGGGTGCAGCGGTTGGTCGACGAGGGCCGCATCACCGAGGAAGAGGCCACCACCCACCCCCAACGGTCCCTGCTCATGCGGGCGTTGGGCAGCGGTGAGCACGTCGAGCCGGACCTGTCGATCCGTGAGGTCCGGGCCGGCGACCGCTACCTGATCTGCTCCGACGGCCTGTCCGGCGTGGTCTCCCACCAGACCCTCGAGGACACCCTCGCCAGCTACCAGGGCCCCCAGGAGACCGTCCAGGAGCTCATCCAGCTGGCGTTGCGCGGCGGCGGCCCCGACAACATCACCGTGATCATCGCCGACGTCCTGGACCTGGACACCGGGGACACCCTCGCCGGGCAGCTCTCCGACACCCCGGTCGTCGTCGGCGCCGTCGCCGAGAACCAGAACCACCTGCACCACGACCCCGGGATCATGCAGACGCCCGCGGGACGCGCCTCCCACCTCGGCCGACAGGTGCCCGGACAGGGCGGAGGCGGCGAGTTCGGGCCGCCCGGATCCGGCGACACCACCGGTTACATCCCGGCCGGCAGCTTCGGCGACTACACCGACGACGACTTCGTCAAACCGCGCACAAGCCGCAAGTGGCTGAAGAGATCCTTCTACTCGGTGCTCGCGCTCGCCGTCATCGGCGGCGGTCTGTACGGCGGTTACCGCTGGACGCAGACCCAGTACTACGTCGGCACCAACGGCGAGCACGTGGCGCTGTACCGGGGCATCAGCCAGGACCTGGCCTGGGTGTCCCTGTCCAAGGTGGAGAAGGACCACCCCGAGATCGAACTCAAGTACCTGCCGCCGTACCAGCAGAAGCAGGTCAAGAACACGATCGCCGAGGGCGGCCTGACGGACGCCCGGAAGAAGGTCGACGAGCTCGCCGTACAGGCCTCCGCGTGCAAGAAGCAGTCCGAGCGGCAGGCGGCCGAGAGCAAGAACAACGCCAAGACCGGTCAGGGCCAGGCCGGTGGCACCACGGGAACCACCAGCACCTCGCTCACGTCCAAGGCCACGTCGTCACCGAGCCCGTCCCCGAAGCCGAAGTCCTCCCCGACCCCGAACCCGTCCGCGACCACCGCCACTCCCAGCCCCGGCCCCAGCCTCTCGGAGGAAGAGCAGAAGGTCGTCTCGATGTGCGGTAAGCAGTAGGCAAGCCGTGAGAGGCCCCGTCACACGATGAGCAGTACTACCAACACACCGACGCACCACACGTCCACGATCGGCGCGATCGGAGCGCCCAGCAGACGCAACACCGAGCTCGCGCTCCTGGTGTTCGCCGTCGTCATCCCGGTCTTCGCCTACGCCAACGTGGGCCTGGCCATCGACGACAAGGTGCCGGCCGGCCTGCTCGGGTACGGCTTGGGCCTCGGTCTGCTCGCCGGCGTCGCCCACCTCGTGGTGCGGAAGTTCGCCCCGTACGCGGACCCGCTGCTGCTGCCCCTGGCCACGCTGCTCAACGGCCTCGGTCTCGTCGCCATCTGGCGACTCGACCAGTCCAAGCTGCTGCAGTCCATCGGCGTCGCGGGAGGCAAGGCGACCAACCAGCTCATCTACACCGCGCTGGGCATCGCGCTGTTCGTGGTCGCGCTGATCTTCCTCAAGGACCACCGCACCCTGCAGCGGTACACGTACATCTCCATGGCGGGCGCGCTGGTCCTGCTGCTGCTCCCGCTGGTGCCGGGCCTCGGCGCCAACCTCACCTACGGCGCCAAGATCTGGATCAAGGTCGGCAGCTTCACCATCCAGCCCGGTGAGTTCGCCAAGATCGTCCTGGCGATCTTCTTCGCCGGCTACCTCATGGTGAAGCGCGACGCACTCGCTCTGGCCAGCCGCCGCTTCATGGGCCTGTACCTGCCGCGCGGCCGCGACCTCGGCCCGATCATCGTCGTCTGGATGATCTCGATCCTCATCCTGGTCTTCGAGACCGACCTCGGTACGTCGCTGCTGTTCTTCGGAATGTTCGTCATCATGCTGTACGTCGCCACCGAGCGGACCAGCTGGATCGTCTTCGGTCTGCTGATGTCCGCGGTCGGCGCCGTCGGCGTGGCGAGTTTCGAGCCGCACGTCCAGACCCGTGTCCAGGCCTGGCTCAACCCTATGAACGAGTACAAGCTCAGCCGTACCCCTGGTGTCACCGGAGTCCACTCGGACCAGCTGCAGCAGGCCCTCTGGTCCTTCGGCTCCGGCGGCACCCTCGGCACCGGCTGGGGCCAGGGCCACTCCGACCTCATCCGCTTCGCCGCCAACTCCGACTTCATCCTCGCCACCTTCGGCGAGGAGCTGGGCCTGGCCGGCCTGATGGCGATCCTGCTGATCTACGGCCTGATCGTGGAGCGCGGTATCCGCACCGCCCTCGCCGCCCGCGACCCCTTCGGCAAGCTGCTCGCCGTCGGCCTCTCGGGCGCCTTCGCCCTCCAGGTCTTCGTCGTCGCGGGCGGCGTCATGGGCCTGATCCCGCTGACCGGTATGACGATGCCCTTCCTGGCGTACGGCGGTTCCTCCGTCATCGCCAACTGGGCCCTCATCGGCATCCTGATCCGCATCAGCGACACCGCCCGACGCCCGGCGCCCACGCCCGCCAGCAACCCCGACGCCGAGATGACCCAGGTGGTCCGCCCGTCATGAACAAGCCCCTGCGCCGGATCGCGATCTTCTGCGGTCTTCTCGTCCTCGCCCTGCTCGTCAGGGACAACTGGCTGCAGTACGTCAAGGCCGACAGCCTGAGGAACGACACGTTGAACCGCCGTGTCACCATCGCCCGCTACTCCACCCCGCGCGGCGACATCATCGTCGACGGCGATCCCATCACCGGGTCCACCACGACGAGCAAGAGCGGCCTGAACGACCTGAAGTACAAGCGCACCTACAAGAACGGCCCCATGTGGGCGCCGGTCACCGGGTTCGCCTCGCAGGCCTTCGGCGCCACCCAGTTGGAGAGCATCGAGGACGGCATCCTCACCGGCAACGACGACCGGCTCTTCTTCCGCAACACACTCGACATGATCACGGGCAAGCAGCGGCAGGGCGGCAACGTCGTCACCACCCTCAACGCGGCCGCGCAGAAGGCCGCGTACGACGGTCTGAAGGCCCAGGGCGGCAAGGGCGCGGTCGCCGCGCTCGACCCGTCCACCGGCAAGATCCTGGCACTGGCCTCGTACCCCTCGTACGACCCCTCGAGCTTCGCCGGCAACTCCACGTCGACGGACAGCAAGGCCTGGAACTCGCTGCTGAAGAAGAACAACCCGAACGACCCGATGCTGAACCGGGCGCTGCGCGAGACCTACCCGCCGGGCTCCACCTTCAAGGTCGTCACCGCCTCGGCCGCGCTGGAGAACGGGCTGTACACCTCCGCCGACCAGAACACCGACTCGCCGCTGCCCTACATCATGAAGGGCACCACGACCGAGCTGAAGAACGAGGGAAACATCCCCTGCAAGAACGCGACCATGCGCACCGCGCTGCGCGTGTCCTGCAACACCGTCTTCGGCAAGATCGGCGCCGACCTCGGCAACGACAAGATGCTCGCCGAGGCGAAGAAGTTCGGCTTCGACGCGGAGCAGTTCACGCCGGTCCGCTCGGCGGCCTCGGTCTTCTCCGACAACATGAACTCCTCGCAGACCGCGCTGTCCTCCATCGGCCAGTTCAACACCGCCGCGACCCCGCTGCAGATGGCCATGGTCGCCTCCGCGGTCGCCAACGACGGCAAGCTGATGAAGCCGTACATGGTCGACAAGCTGCAGTCCTCCAACCTCGACACCATCGCGCAGACCGACCCGCAGGAGCTCAGCCAGCCCCTGTCGTCGAAGAACGCGCAGATCCTGCAGTCGATGATGGAGACGGTGGTCAAGGAAGGTACCGGCACCAAGGCGCAGATCAACGGCGTCACGGTGGGCGGTAAGACCGGTACCGCGCAGCACGGCGTCGAGAACAGCGCGAACCCGTACGCCTGGTTCATCTCCTACGCCAAGCTCCCCGACGGCAGCGCGCCGGTCGCCGTGGCCGTGGTCATCGAGGACGACCAGGCCAACCGTGACGACATCTCCGGCGGCGGCCTCGCGGCGCCGATCGCGAAGAGCGTGATGGAGGCGGTCATCAACTCCAAGAAGTGACCCCGCTCACGCCCTCCTCACATCGGTGCACGTTGCGATACCGGTCCTGTATCGGGTTACGGGCTTGGCCAGGTCACACAAAGCTAGCCGGGTACGGTAGGCCCGGACGGCAGCCTCCGACCGCACACCCGTGCCGGTCGGGACCGACGGAGAGGGCTGGTAGGAAGCTATGGAAGAGCCGCGTCGCCTCGGCGGCCGGTACGAGCTGGGCCAGGTGCTCGGCCGTGGTGGCATGGCGGAGGTCTACCTCGCGCACGACACCCGGCTCGGCCGCACCGTGGCGGTGAAGACGCTGCGCGCGGACCTCGCGCGCGACCCGTCCTTCCAGGCCCGGTTCCGCCGGGAGGCCCAGTCGGCCGCCTCGCTCAACCATCCCGCGATCGTCGCGGTCTACGACACGGGCGAGGACTACATCGACGGGGTCTCGATCCCGTACATCGTCATGGAGTACGTAGACGGCTCCACGCTCCGCGAACTCCTGCACTCCGGCCGCAAGCTCCTGCCCGAGCGGGCCATGGAGATGACCATCGGCATCCTGCAGGGCCTCGAGTACGCCCACCGCAGCGGCATCGTCCACCGTGACATCAAGCCCGCCAACGTGATGCTCACGCGCAACGGCCAGGTCAAGGTCATGGACTTCGGCATCGCCCGCGCCATGGGCGACTCCGGCATGACGATGACGCAGACGGCGGCCGTCATCGGCACCGCGCAGTACCTGTCGCCGGAGCAGGCGAAGGGCGAGCAGGTGGACGCCCGCTCGGACCTCTACTCGACGGGTTGCCTGCTGTACGAGCTGCTGACGGTACGGCCGCCGTTCGTCGGCGACTCCCCTGTGGCCGTCGCTTATCAGCACGTCCGCGAGGAGGCACAGCCGCCCTCCGTCTTCGACCCCGAGATCACGCCCGAGATGGACGCCATCGTCCTGAAGGCGCTGGTCAAGGACCCCAACTACCGCTACCAGTCCGCCGACGAGATGCGCATGGACATCGAGGCGTGCCTCGACGGCCAGCCGGTCGCGGCGACGGCGGCGATGGGTTCCGTGGGCTACGGCGGCTACCCCGACGACCAGCCGACGACGGCCCTGCGCTCCGACGCGGGCGCCGGCGCCACGTCGATGCTGCCGCCCATGAACCCGGACGACGGCGGCTTCGGCTACGACGACCGGCCCGACCGTCGGCGCCAGAAGAAGAACAACACCTCGACGATCCTGCTGGTCGTCGCGGGCATCCTGGTGCTGGTGGGCGCGATCCTGATCGGCAGGTGGGTGGTCAGCGGACACGGCAGCGGCAACGACACGGTCGCCGTGCCGAGCATCGTCGGCCAGCCGAGGGCGGACGCCGAGAAACAGCTGACCAACAGCGACCTCAAGGTCGGCACGGTCAAGGAACAGCCCTGCGCCAACCAGTCCAAGGGCAACATCTGCTCCACGGACCCGACACCGGGCACCAAGGTCAAGAAGAACACCACGGTCAACCTGGTGGTGTCGACCGGGGCGCCGAAGGTGCAGGTTCCGGGCGTCGTGGGGAAGAGCCTGGACGAGGCGCAGCAGCTCTTGGAGGGCGACCAGTACAAGTTCGTCGTCAAGACCAAGACACAAGAGTCCTCCGAGGACCCGAACACGGTCCTGGAGCAGAACCCGCAGCTTGGGGCTGAGGTGGAAAAGGGCTCCACCATCACCCTCACCATCGCCAAGGCCCCCGAAACGGTTGCGGTTCCCGACGTCAGCGGCAAGAGCTGTGACGACGCCAAGGCCGAGCTGCAGCAGAACGGGCTTACCGGCAACTGCGTCAACACGCCCACGACCGACGACAACCAGGACGGCAAGGCCATCTCGACCAACCCGTCGATCGGCACCCAGGTCAAGAAGAACACCGCGGTGCAGATCAACATCGGTCAGAAGCAGAACAACCAGGTCCAGGTACCCAACATCCAGGGCCAGCGACTCAAGGACGTCAGGAACGCCCTGCAGCAGGTGGGCCTCCAGGTCGGCAACATCAACGGCTCCCAGGACGACAACGCCATCGTCATCAGCTCGGACCCGGGCCAGGGCAGCACTGTCGACCAGGGATCGTCGGTCAACCTGACGACCTTCGGCGGAAACGGCAACAACAACGGCGGGAACGACGGCGGCACCAACCTCTTCGGCGGCGCAGGCGGCTGACGGCGCACTCGGACGCGTAAGGGCCCGTGCACTCACCTGGTCGCTGCCAATTCGACGGCGACCAGGTCGGGGCCCTTCGCGGTCTGGTTTTACTCAAGTGCAGCCGCTACCAGGTCGACGTCGTGACGGGCCCCCATCGCGCAGCCGGGCAGGCGGCGGGAGAGCGGGTTGATGACCGGGCCAGACAGAGCTTGCCCTGGTGTGAGCCGTTGACGGTCCTGGAATAGAAGGGGCCTCACGCACAGTGGGCCCGAAGCCGCAAAGGCAAGTTGCGGCTTCGGGCCCGGCTCACCAGTGACAAGACGTCACTGTCAGGCAACCTATTGCAGTTCCTTCGGCGGCGTCCTCTTGCTGTCCACCTTCTCCACCCGCACCAGTTCGCCCCAGACCACGTAGCGGTAGCGCGAGGTGTACACCGGGGTGCACGTCGTCAGGGTGATGTAGTGGCCGGCCTTGGTCCTGCCGGACTCCTTCGGGACCTGGGCCACGACCTCGACGTTGTACTTCGAGGTTTCGTCGAGGACGTCGTAGACCTTGTAGACGTACCACTTGTCCTTGGTCTCGAAGACGATCGGGTCGCCGACCTTGACCTTGTCGATGTTGTGGAACTTGGCGCCGTGGCCGTCCCGGTGGGCGGCGAGCGTGAAGTTGCCCTTCTTGCCCGTCATCGGGAGCGTCGCCTTGACCGGGTCGGTGTAGTAGCCGGCGACGCCGTCGTTGAGGACGCTCGTCGAGGTGCCCTTCTCCACCAGCACCTCGCCGTTCTTCATCGCGGGCACGTGCAGGAAGCCGATGCCGTTCTTCGTGTCCAGCGCGCCCGGGCCGCCCGGCTCGTGGGCCCAGGTGTCGCGGACCTTGTCGCCCTGCTTGTCCGCCTCGCGGTCGGCGACGACGTTCGTCCACCAGAGCGAGTAGACGACGAACAGGCCCAGCAACAGGCCCGCGGTGATGAGGAGTTCACCGAAGACGCTGACCGCCGTGGCGATCCGGCCGGGACCCCGGCGGCGGTCCGGCGGGCCGGTGTACGCGTCCGCGTCGTCCGTGTCCTCTTGTCTGTCGTCGGTGGTCGCTGCCACGTTCATCTGCCCCTACTCGACGAGCGCATCCGGCTTGCCCTTGCTGCGCGGCCGTTCCTCGACCATCTTGCCCCAGACGATCAACCGGTACTTGCTGGTGAACTCCGGCGTGCAGGTGGTGAGGGTGATGTAGCGGCCGGGCTGGGTGAAACCGGACCCCTTGGGGATGGGGTCGATCACGCTCGTGTTGCTGGGCGAGGTCACCGGCAGCGTCGAGGTCATCTTGTAGACGTAGTACTCGTCCTGCGTCTCCACGACGACCTCGTCGCCCGGCTTGAGCTTGTTGATGTACCGGAACGGCTCGCCGTGCGTGTTGCGGTGGCCGGCCAGCGCGAAGTTGCCGGTCTTCGCGGACGGCATCGCCGTCTTCAGCTTGCCCTCGCCGTAGTGGCCCACCATGCCCTTGTCGAGCACCTTCTTGTTGCTGACGCCCTCGGCGATCGGCACCACCACGTCCAGCTTGGGGATGTGGAGAATCGCGAAGCCCTGCCCCGGCTCGAACTCCCCGGGCGCGCGCTTTCCCCTGGCCCAGTCGTTCTGCAGGGTGCTGGTCTCCTTGTCGGCCTGCGCGTGGGCGCGGACGTTCGTCCACCACAGTTGGTAGGAGACGAACAGCAGCATCAGGACACCGGTGGTGATGAACAGCTCACCGATCGCCCGGCTCGCGATCACGCCGGCGCTGGGCTTGCGCGCGCGGGCCTGACGCCGGGCCTCCATCCGGGACAGGGGTGCCCGCGCCCCAGACTCACCAGAAGCAGAAGCCTCAGCAGTATCAGGAGTCGCCGGAGCTCCCCCGTGACGCCCGTGACGGCGCTTGGCGGCCTTCCTGCGGGCCGCTCGGCCTCCCGGGGTGACTCCGCCCGCAGCAGCGGCCGTTGAGGCGTCAGACGGCCGCACAGCCGTTATCGACTCGCGGGGCGGCGGCTCCGGGATCCGCAGCGCCACGGTCTCCTCGTCGATCGGCGGCTCGTAGGCCTGCCGCCCCACCGCCCAGTCCTCGAACGCGCCGGAGGCCTCGTGCGGCTCCTGCCCGTACGAGGTGCCGGACTCGCGCTCGGGGCGCAGCGCGGTCACGCCGTGGCCCTGCCCACCACCGGGGCCAGCCCCGCCGACCTCGCCACCGCGCCCTGGTCGCCGCATTCCACCAGCCAGTTGGCCAGCATCCGGTGCCCGTGTTCGGTGAGCACCGACTCGGGATGGAACTGCACGCCCTCGACGGGGAGTTCACGATGCCTGAGGCCCATGATGATCCCGTCGTGGGTGCGCGCGGTGACCTCCAGCTCGGCCGGGACGGTGGGCGGCATCGCCGCCAGCGAGTGGTAGCGGGTCGCGGTGAACGGCGTCGGCAGGCCGGCGAAGACGCCCTTGCCCCCGTGCTCGACCAGCGAGGTCTTGCCGTGCAGCAGCTCCGGGGCGCGGTCCACCACACCGCCGTACGCCACCTGCATGGACTGCATGCCGAGGCAGACACCGAAGACCGGGACGCCGGTCGTGGCGCAGTGGCGCACCATCTCGACGCAGACGCCGGCCTCCTCAGGTGTACCCGGGCCGGGCGAGAGCAGGACGCCGTCGAAGCCGTCCTGGGCGTGTGCGGTCGACACCTCGTCGTTGCGCAGCACCTCGCACTCGGCGCCGAGCTGGTACAGGTACTGGACCAGGTTGAAGACAAAGCTGTCGTAGTTGTCCACGACCAGAATGCGCGCGCTCACTGGTTGTCCACCGTCACATCGTTGAAGGGAAGCAGCGGTTCGGCCCACGGGAAGACGTACTGGAACAGGACGTAGACCACCAGCAGGACCAGCGCGAGCGAGATCAGCGCCTTCACCCACACGTTCCCCGGCAGATGCCGCCAGATCCAGCCGTACATGCCGTCCCTTCCGTTCCACCCACGGCACCAGTCCAACGCCGTACCGTCACCAGACTAACGGCGCAGCGCGACCGGTTTGCCTGCCTCCACAGGCTGTGTGGAGTCCAGGTGCCCCCACACGATCAGGCGGTGGCTGTGCCCCCACTCCGGATCGCACGTGGTCAGCGTGAGATAACGGCCCGGACGCATGTACCCCGACTTACGTGGCACAGGGTCGATCACCTCAACGTCGGTGGGAACGGTTTTGTAGGGGCCTTTGTCGATCCGATACGTGAACCAGGTGGTCCCGTCGGTGAGCACCACGGCGTCGCCCGGCCGGAGCTTCGGGAAGTCCACGAAGGGATCGCCGTACGTGCGACGGTGGCCGGCGACCGCGAAGTTGCCGACCTGGCCGAGCTGCGCGGTGTCCGCGTAGTGCCCGAGGCCCTTCTTCAGGGTGTTCACGGCGGTGTTCTCCAGCACGGGCTTGTTCCACGTGAAACCAAGCCGCGGGATGTACATGATCGCGAAAGGCCTGCCCGGACTGTAGGGCGCCGGTTTCTTGAGCGTGGCCGCGGTGCCGGCCGTCGTCGTGGGGCGCACCGTCTGCTTCGACCACTGGTTGTGCAGCACATCGATCTGGTGGCTCATCGCACCGTCCGCCCGAACACCGGTCCAGAACAGGACATAGGCGACGAAGAGGACTATCAACGCGCCGATGGTGATGCACAGTTCGCTGACGGTCCTGACGACAACGCGCACCGGCAGCTCCCGAGCGGCTCAGTTCACTTCACGGGCTGGGCGTAGTGCAGATCCACTGTGCCCGAGTAGCCGGGAAGAGTCACCGTCCCGTCCTGGGTGACTTTCCAGCCGAGGCCGTACACGTTGACGTACACCATGTAGTTCTGAATCGCCTTCGAGGCCGACATCGCCTGGTTCAGCTTGTCCGGGTCCCCGATCGCCGTGATCTTGTACGGCGGCGAGTAGACCCGGCCCTGGAGGATCAGGGTGTTGCCCACGCAGCGCACCGCACTGGTGGAGATCAGCCGCTGGTCCATGATCTTGATCCCCTTGGCTCCGCCCTGCCACAGGGCGTTCACCACGGCCTGCAGGTCCTGCTGGTGGATGACCAGGTAGTCGGGCTGCGGCTCGGGATAGCCGGGGAGCTTGGCGGTGGCGTTCGGCGGGGCGTCGTTGAGCGTGACGGTGATCGCCCTGCCCTTGAGCTTCTGCGTGCCCGCGCTCTTCTCCAGGCCGGCGAGCTTCTCGTCCTGCGCTTTGGTGCTGCCGTCGTCGCGCTCGGCGAGCGCCTCGACGTCCCCGCGCAGAGAGGCGTTGGACTCGTCCAGTTCCTTGTTCTTGCGGCTGCGCTCCTGGATGAGGTCCGAAAGCTTCAACAAGGACGTGTCCGTACGGATATTGGTGCCCTTGGCCGTATTGAAACTGGTGAAGAAAATGAGCCCCGCGAGGGCGAAGACGGCCACCGTGAGGATCCGCACGGGCCGGAAACGGGGCCCCCGGCCAGGACTGGATCCGGCCTGGGGGGAGTCGGCAGAATTGCTCAACGTACCCTTATCTCCTTCGGCACCGCGGAAGCACTACGCTAACGGACGCCCGGGGGAGCTCTGAGAGTCCCCTTGTACGCTGCCCCGGAGCCAGCCCCAGTTCCCTGCGCGGTCACGCAGCGCATCGACAGGAGAGACCCTCGTGCCGAAGTCACGTATCCGCAAGAAGGCCGACTACACGCCGCCTCCGGCGAAGCAGGCGACCACCCTCAAGCTGAACAGCCGCGGCTGGGTCGCGCCTGTGATGCTGGCCATGTTCGTCATCGGCCTCGCCTGGATCGTCGTCTTCTATGTGACCGACGGTTCACTGCCCATCGACGCGCTGGACAACTGGAACATCGTGGTGGGCTTCGGCTTCATCGCCGCGGGATTCGGCGTCTCCACGCAGTGGAAGTAGCGGTCGACGCGACGGCTACGGCCGGGTGAACCCAGCTCTGCCCACGGCTATCCGCAGAGTTATCCACAGCCCGGAGAAAAAATCCACAGAGCCCCTGGGGATAAAGAACGACGATCTGTGGATAACCCGTCGGGCGTTGACGCCGGTACGACCATCCCATGACTCTTCGCAAGACTGTTCGCCCCCTGCCTGACCTGCGCAAACACGGTCAGTGACAGGGGGCACAGCCGTTCCCGTCCGTCATGCACAAGATCCGCCACCCGCTGTGGACAACCGGGCACGTCAGGTGAGCTGAGCCGTCCTGATCAGGGTCAGGACCACGACAACCACCAGGACGAGAGCACACGTGCCGTACTGCACGAGGGCGCGGTGTCTGCGGGGGGCATGGACCATTCCGTAGCCGGTGATCACACCGGCGACCAGACCACCGATGTGGGCCTGCCAGGAGATACCGCCCCAGCCGAAGGTGATGACCAGGTTGATCGCCAGCAGGGCGAGGATCGGCCGCATGTCGTAGTTGAGCCGGCGCATCAGCACGGCGGTGGCGCCGAAGAGGCCGAAGATGGCGCCGGAGGCGCCGAGGGTCGCGGTGGTCGGGGAACCCGCCAGATAGGCCAGGGCACTGCCGGCGAGACCCGAGGCGAAGTACACCGCGAGATAGCGGGCACGGCCCAGGGCCGCTTCCAGAGGCCCGCCGAGCCACCACAGGCTCAGCATGTTGAAGGCGATGTGCCACAGCTCCTGGTGCGCGAACATCGAGGTCACCATGCGGTACCACTCACCCGCGGCGACGCCCTGCGTCGCGTGGTACGGCGCCGGGGGCCACTCCCCGATGAGAACCAGGTGGTCCAGCAGCGAGGGCCGGACGTGCACGGCGATGAACACCGCCACATTGATCCCGACAAGGATCTTGGTGAACAGGCGCGGGTCGGCCGCGACGCTGCCGCCGGCGATCGTACGAGGACGGGCCGCGGCCGGCGGATGCCCGGTGCCGGAGTCGCCGCGGGCGCATTCGGGGCACTGGAAGCCGACCGAGGCGTTGACCATGCACTCGGGGCAGATCGGCCGCTCGCAGCGGGTGCAGCGGATGCCGGTCTCGCGGTCCGGGTGGCGGTAGCAGCCGGGCACGCTCGTGGCGTCCTGCGAGCTGCCTGCCGCGTGGTCCATGACATCCCCTAGGTCGTCGTACGGGTGCGTTGCGCAAAAGCACCGCCCCGCCCATCTTTACGGATGAGCGGGGCGTTTGGTTCCTGCCGTGCGGCGACTCAGCCCTCGCGCGTCTCGACGACGACCGACTCGATGACGACGTCGTTGACCGGGCGGTCGGTGCGCGGGTTGGTCTGGGCGGTGGCGATGGCGTCCACGACCTTCTGGCTGGCCGCGTCGGTGACCTCGCCGAAGATGGTGTGCTTGCGGTTCAGCCACGTCGTGGGGGCGACGGTGATGAAGAACTGCGAGCCGTTGGTGCCCGGACCCGCGTTGGCCATGGCCAGCAGGTACGGCTTGTTGAAGGACAGGTCCGGGTGGAACTCGTCCTCGAACTGGTAACCGGGACCGCCGGTGCCGTTGCCCAGCGGGTCACCGCCCTGAATCATGAAACCGCTGATCACCCGGTGGAAGACCGTGCCGTCGTAGAGCCTGTCCGTGGACTTGGCGCCGGTGGCGGGGTTGACCCACTCACGCTCGCCCTGGGCGAGCTCGACGAAGTTCCGGACCGTCTTGGGGGCGTGGTTCGGCAGGAGCCGGACGTCGATGTCGCCGTGGTTGGTCTTCAGGGTGGCGTAAAGCTGCTCAGCCACGATCTGCCTTCCGTTGTCTTTCCGTAACCCCCCGATCCTCGCACGGTACCCGCCCCTCGTCGTCCGGCACCCGCTTCTCGGCGCGGATCCCGGGTAACCGGATGCGGAAAACCGGTCTTGTACCCCCCGGTACCGGAGCGAAGGGCGGCGATCCGTGGCATTGTCGACGACAAGCTCTCGTTGCCCCGTATTCATCCTCAGATGACCCGGATGCCCGCCCTCGCATGCCTGAGGGTTCGTTGACAGGCATGATCCGTAAAAGGGTGGAAAGTCGAAATACCGTACGCCACCGAGGAGGAGGAACCCGTGACCCGCATCGACAGCGTGCGCGCCGCGACCGGTTCGGCGAAGGACAGCGTGCTGCACGCCGCGGAAGTGGTGGCGCCCTACGCCGACACGGCCAAGGACAGGGCCGCGCACTACGCACACGAGGCACGCGTACGGCTTGCGCCGAAGGTGTCCCTGGCGGCCGACCAGGCACGCGTCCAGTACGACGCCCTTGTCGCGCCGCGCCTGGAACAGGCCCGCACCCATGTGCCGCCGAAGGTCGACCAGGCCGCCCATGAGGCCGCCGTCCGTACCCGCAAGGCGGCCCGGCAGGCCGCCGACTACTCACGGCCGAGGATCGAGCAGGCGGTCGCCGTGGCCGGGCCCGTCGCGGACGAGGCCGCCGCGCGCGGTGCCGCCGCGCTGGCCGCGCTGCGCGGCCAGGTCTCGGCGCAGGAGATCCAGAAGCTGGTCCGCAGGCAGGAGCGGCGGGCTCGGGCCGGCCGCGCGGCCAGGATGCTGCTGGTGATCGGCGCGGTCGCGGGCGGTGCCTTCGCCGCCTGGAAGTGGTGGGACAAGCAGGCCAACCCGGACTGGCTGGTCGAGCCGCCCGCCGCCACCGAGGTGCCCGAGACGAGCCGGCTGACGTCCGTGGACGGCAGCGGACAGTCGGTGCTCGACCCCGAGGTCCAGGCGAAGGAGGCCGAGGAGGAGGCCGCCAAGCACGACGAGGGCCACTGACCTCCGAGGCGCCCGGCCACCCCCGTGGGGGGGGGGGGGGGGGGGGGGGGGCCGCCCCCCCCCCCCCCCCCCCCCCCCCCCCCCCCCCCCCACGATTTTTAAAACCCCCCGAGGGGGCGGGCGGGGGGGGGGGGCGGCGCCCGCCCCCGCCCCCCCGGCCGGCGCCCCCGGCCCCGGGCGCGCCCCCCCCCCCGGGGGGGGGGGGGGGCCCCCCCCCCCCCCCCCCCCCACGACTGTCTCCCCTGTCTCCACCGCGGACGATGACGTTTGCAACGCCCCGTATGTGCGGACCCTGTGCGGACTCTCTTTACGGAGTGCGTCCTTCTGATTACCGCGATTCCCTTCGCGCCAGCTCAGGGCAAGGGCTCTCTACCCGCGTCCACCGCCCCCTGTGCCGCACGGGCCGCCGCGGTGACCGCCCATGGATCTTGACGAATGCTCATCTTTGCGCAAACTTTTGCAATGCCATCGAGAAGAGGGCGCCCCGGTGATGCAGGTCACCAGCCGAGGAGAGCCGGGAATCACTCCTTGAACCCTGCCGGGGGGACGCGATCACAGGGCACTGGCGCGGCATGGGAACGCGGCCGACGTCGAGGAAGGGTGCCCGCAGCGACGGCGGGCGGCGAACGGCCGGACGGCAGCCTCCGCCCGGTGACGGCCCCGGAGCGTCCTGCGGGCCGTTCCAACGTCGCGGCCAGCGGCATGAAAAGACCCCTCCGACCATGTTTCTCCAGGTCAGAGGGGTTTCGATGTGGAGCCTAGGGGAGTCGAACCCCTGACATCTGCCATGCAAAGACAGCGCTCTACCAACTGAGCTAAGGCCCCGGAAGTGGTGCGTCCCATCGGAAGAACCGCGTACCGACGGGCGCCGGAGACCAGAGTACCGGGTCATCCCGGGGATCTCGCAAAAAGATTGGGGGTCCCCGCAGACGACCACTCTCCGTAAGATGCTCGGCGTGGTTCGCTACAGCGAACCACCGTACTTGGGGAAGCGATGGGGAGACGCAATGGACGCCGCACAGCAGGAAGCCACCGCAAGAGCGCGGGAACTGCAGCGGAACTGGTACGGGGAGCCACTGGGGGCGCTCTTCCGTAAGCTCATAGACGATCTCGGCCTCAACCAGGCTCGTCTCGCGGGGGTTCTGGGCCTGTCCGCTCCGATGCTGTCACAGCTGATGAGCGGTCAGCGGGCGAAGATCGGCAATCCCGCTGTCGTACAGCGGGTGCAGCTGCTGCAGGACCTGGCGGGGCAGGTCGCGGACGGCAGTGTCAGCGCGGCGGAGGCCACCGACCGCATGGAGGAGATCAAGAAGTCTCAGGGGGGATCTGTGCTCAGCAACACCACGACCACGACCAGCAGTTCGGGAGCGCCGACCGTCAAGCGGGTGGTCCGCGAGATCCAGTCGCTGCTGCGGTCCGTGGCGGCCGCGGGCGACATCATCGAGGCCGCGGACACCCTCGCCCCGAGCCACCCGGAACTGGCAGAGTTCCTCCGGGTGTACGGCGCCGGCCGCACCTCCGACGCCGTCGCGCACTACCAGTCCCACCAGAACTGAGCCCGCGGCCCGGTTCGTCGAAGGGGGTTCGGCGGCCGGGCCACGGCAACGAGGGGGAGTCGTATCGCTCATCGAGGGGGAAGCAAGGGGGGTAGCCGAAGGGGGAGGAGCGACGCACAGCCATGGGTGAGGTCTTCGCCGGCCGGTACGAACTGGTCGACCCGATCGGGCGCGGAGGGGTCGGCGCCGTGTGGCGTGCCTGGGACCACCGCCGGCGCCGCTATGTGGCCGCCAAGGTGCTTCAGCAGAGCGACGCGCACTCCCTGCTGCGGTTCGTCCGTGAGCAGGCTCTGCGGATCGATCACCCCCATGTGCTCGCGCCCGCCAGTTGGGCCGCCGACGACGACAAGGTCCTGTTCACCATGGACCTGGTCGCCGGCGGCTCGCTGGTCCATCTGATCGGCGACTACGGTCCCCTGCCGCCCGCGTTCGTCTGCACGCTCCTCGATCAGCTGCTGTCGGGGCTGGCCGCGGTGCACGCCGAGGACGTGGTGCACCGGGACATCAAACCCGCCAACGTGCTGCTCGAGGCCACCGGTACGGGCCGGCCGCGGCTGCGGCTGTCGGACTTCGGCATCGCCATGCGGCTGGGTGAGCCGCGGCTGACGGAGACCAACCTCGTGGTGGGAACGCCCGGTTATCTCGCGCCCGAGCAGATGATGGGTGCGGAACCGGACTTCCCCGCGGACCTGTTCGCCGTCGGTCTGGTCGCGCTGTATCTGCTGGAGGGCGCCAAGCCGGACACCAAGGCGCTCGTGCAGTACTTCGCGGCGCACGGGACACCGAGCGCGCCCAAGAGCGTTCCCGAGCCGCTGTGGCAGGTCGTGGCGACGCTGCTGCAGCCCGACCCGCAGGCGCGGTTCAAGACCGCCACGGGGGCGCGCAAGGCGCTTGCCGCGGCCAGGGAACTGCTGCCGGAGCCCGGTCCCGACGACGAGCTGATCGAGATCTTCGACCAGATCGGGCCGCTGCCACCGGGGTTCGCCGCCGAAGGGCCCCTGAAACCGGCGCCCGGAGTCGAGGTCAGGGCGAGCGCCTCCTCTGGCGATTCGTCGTCCACCTCCGGCACGGGTTCTCGGTCCTCCGAGTCCGGCGCGGGTTCTCTGCCGTTCGGGCCGGGCGCAGGATCCGTGCCGTCCAGCTCCGGCGCGGGTTCTCTGCCGTTCGGAGCGGATACCGGCTCCGTGCCGTCCGGCCCCGGTACAGATTCCATGCCGTACGGCTCCGGCGCAGACTCCGGGCCGCCTCCTGTCCGTACAACCGCCGTACCGTCCGCCGGCGTTGCTCCACCCGTCGACCCGCGCCGGGACACCGGCTCCCAGCCGCAATCGGCCGTCCCCGCTCAGCCGCCCGGCATGTCGGACACCGGCAGCTTCCATCTGCCGCCGCCCCAGGCCACCGTCACCTCCGCCGCTTCCCCCCGAACTCCCGCTCCGCAGACGCCGGCCGCCCCGCAGCCACCGCCCCACATACAGGCACAGGCACAGGCGCAGGGCCAGACACCTCAGGGCGGTCAGCCCTACCCCGCCTACGTCTCCCCCCACGACCCCACGCACGTCCTGTCCTCCCCCCGTGCCGTACCTCCGGCTCCGCACCAGCGCGACGATGCCTCTACTGCTTCGTACACCGCTCAAGACCGGCAGGTTCCACCTCCCGCGCAGGAAATCGCTCCGCACCTGGTCAACGGCCTCACCCAGGACACCGCGCGCCGCGGCCACCGGGCCGCACGCCGAACCCGCCGCCCCGGCGGCCCGCCCGTCAAGGTGGTCCTGCCCCTCCTGCTGTTCGCCCTGGTCAGCTACGCGGTCGGCTTCTGGGCCCTGACCCGCGTCTGACGCCTCACGAGGCCCCAACCCTCCGTCGCCCCACGACCGTCCACACCCCGAGCACCACCAGCACCACTGTCCCCGCGCCGAGGCCACCCGCGGCGAGTGCCTTCATCGCGGAATCGCCGCCCGCGCCACTCCCGCCCTCCCCGGCGGCTGCGCGGTCCTGGGCCGTGACGCCGAAGACGTTCTGCGGGACCGACTGCCCGGCGTACCCCGGGCCGTCCTGGGCCGCGCCCGTGACCCGGACCCGCAGTGTCAGCCCGAACGGCCCGGTGCCGAAGTCATCGGCCACTGCGGTGGAGAGGTGGATCGCGAGGTAGTACCAGCCGGCGAAGCGCATGCCGTTGACCTGGTCGGTGGGCGCGTAGCGGTTGGCGTAGGCGACGGGCGGCACCGGGGCCAGGGAGGCCGTGTTCTGGCTGCCGTCGTAGCCGATCTCGATGTCCTCGACGTCGGCGCGCACGGGGTTGTAGAGGGTCATCTGCAGCGCGCCGACCGCATAACCGCTGCTGTCGCCGCCGTCGTGGCTGCCCAGCTCCGCCACGGCGGACGGCTGCTGGCCCCAGTCGACGGGGACCTTGTAGAAGAGCGTCTGCCCGGGCGAGATGCCGGCGCGCCAGACACCCTGCTTCACCGAGGCTGCGCGGGCGAACCCGGCGCCGCCCTGGCGCGTGGTGGCCTCGCCGGTGAGCGGGGAGGGGGTGGCGGAGTTCCAGGTCGTGGGCGCGCTGGTCGCGTCGGTCCGGCCGAGGCGCGGCTCGGTCGCGGTGGCGAGTTCCAGGTCCCAGGTGCCGGAGGTCGAGCCGTCGGCGTCGGCGCGCTCGACGACCACGTAGTACGGGCCGCCGCCCTCGCACAGGGGCATGCGCGGGGACGTCGTCCGCGCGCCCCAGGCCGTGATGGGATGCGGACTGCCGGTGATCCCGAAGTTGGCGCTCTCGTAGGAGCAGGAGTTGCCCTGGGAGTTCTGCACCGAGACTTTGATGCCGTCGTTCACGGAGAGCTTGCCGCTGCCGCGCGGTACGGCGGTGACGGCGACGTAGGCGCTGGTGGAGGCGTCGGGTTCGAGGCGGTAGTACAGCTTCGCGCCTTTGGCGAGGGAGCTGCGGTAGCTCCTGCCGGCGTCGAGGAGGGCGGCGTCCGTGGTGCCCGCCGCGCCCGTGACGGTCCGGGCGTCCGCCGCGAACGCGTAAGAGGAGTCCGCCGCCGAAGCCGGCCCCGCCGTCAGCGCCGCCGAGACGCTCAGCACCGCTCCGGCGGCCGCCACGCGCGCGTGTACCAAAGGTCTGCCGTGCCCCGGTCTCGAGCGCCACCACCCCGTACGCCGCCCCATCACGTGCCACCCCTCGTCGTTGCCCGGACCGTGGGACCGTCGCCCATCCTGCCCCGGGAGGCGGCGCGTCATCCGGGCAACGCAAAACCCCGACCGTTCTGACGGCCGGGGTTTTTCAGAATCGGATGTCAGTGCTCACGAACCCGTGGGCACGGAGTCAGTCGCCTCCGTCCACAGATCCTGCTCGGCGCGATCCGCCTGGATCTGGCGGTACACGAGGAGCCCGCCGATGGCGGCCAGTGCGACCAGGAGAAGCTTCTTCACCGCGCGACCTCGTCTTTCCTTGACGTAGGGGACCTCTGGCGCCCGACTATACACACCGACCGATACCGATCGGTGACCTGCGTCCGGCCTCAACTCCCGGTCCCGATACCGCAGTAGAACCGGAGTCGACCGCTCCGATCTGAGGGTGATCACACCTCCACGGACAGCGACTTTGGTCCCTCTTAGGGGACTCTTCTCCACTTTTCTGGCTGTTTGCACCCATCCGGGTGGTGTTCATCCGAAGATCGACGCGCCAGGGGCGTCGGTCCACCACTTCCCGGCCCCCATACACATCATGAGGAAAGTACGCAAATCGCCCAACCCGAAAGTGAGGGGCCATGGCCCGGAACCAGGTCATGAAGCTGTGGACCACCATCGTCACCGTCTTCCTCGCGCTGTGTGCGGCGCTCGGACTCGCCACCTCGACCGCCACCGCGGCCGTAGCGCAGACCGAGGCGACCGGCAACAGCACGAGCGGCACCGCGCACCCCGTGACGATGCCGACACCGTCCCAGCACTGGTCCTGGCTCTTCGCACGAGCCCTGCCCCCCACGATGAAGCAGCGCATCCGGGCCGAGGCCCATGGCAAGTCCCCGAGCTGCCGCCACCGTCCCCGCACGGACGCCGACGCGAGCGCGGAGACCCTTCTGCCCGAACAGGCCACCCCCCTCTGCGCCCCGGCGGACCTCGCCACGGCTCCCCTTCAGCGCTGAGACACGCTCCTCTTCGCTGCCGGCCGATCGTCTTCGATCCCGGCCGACCCTCCTCAGCACCGAGCCTCTTCAGCACTGAGATTCAACGCCTCTCCTCCCTCCCCGACGCACCCGACGTAACGGCGAACTTGCGTACACACAACCGCCTGTTGAAGACCTCCAGCCGTATGCCGGCCGGAGGTCCTCACGTCGTGGTGCACCCTTGATCGCCCCCTCTGGGCGGCCCGTAGCCTGGGCCCATGCCCCACATCCTCGTCGTCACCGCCGTCCATCCCCCATCGGCCGAGTTATTGGGGGACGCCTACAAGTCTCTGTACGCCCAGGAGCTCCCCGAGGGCTGGGAGTGGCACTGGGTGGTCCAGGAGGACGGCAGGACGGACGCGGTGCGCCCCTGCGTTCCCGACGACGAGCGGGTGACCTTTCTCCAGGGGCGGCCCGGCGGTCCTGGAGTCGCCCGGACCATCGCCCTCGCGCACACCGAGGCCGCGTACGTGAAAGTGCTGGACGCCGACGACCTGCTCACGGCGGGGGCGCTGGCGCGCGACCTGGCGGCTCTCGAGTCCGACCCGACCCTCGGCTGGGCGACGTCACGCGCCCTTGACCTGCTGCCGGACGGTTCGACCGTCGGCTTCGCGGACGACCCCGACGAGGGCCCCGTCGAGCGCGGGACCGTGCTCGACTTCTGGCGGGCGAACGACTTCCGCGCCCAGGTCCACCCCGCGACCCTCTTCGTCCGACGGGACCTGCTGCTGGCGCTCGGCGGGTGGATGGCCCTGCCCGCCTCCGAGGACACAGGACTGCTGCTGGCGCTGAACGGCGTGAGCCGGGGCTGGTTCACCCGCGAGCCGGGGCTGCTCTACCGGAAGTGGGAGGGACAGGTGACCGGGCAGGCGGCGCATGCGGACCCGGCCGAGCGGGCGGCGCGCATGGCGGTGGTGGAGGAGAGGGCGCGGGCTCTCGCCTCCCTGGGCTGGAGCTATTCGGCGTCCTGAGCGCCCTGCGCACGTCCCGCCGACGCGAGCCACTGGGCGAGCCGGCGCACGGTCGCCTCGTCGAGCCGGTCCACGACGCTCTCCACCGCCGCCCAGTCGTCCTGAGTGAGGTCGTAGAGTCCCGCCTTGCCCAGGCCGGCCATGATGACCTGCTGCCGGCGGTCGTCCATGCGCTCCGCGAGCCTGCTCGGCTTCTCCGGGCCCGTGGGAGGAGCCTCGAGCGTCGCGGCGGGCGCCGTCGCCGTGGAGACGTCGTAGCGCTGCCAGGCTCCGTCCTTCGGGCCCCACAGGCTGACCGTCAGGTCCTCTCCACGCGCGCGTACCGTGTGCGCCATCTCGCCGAGGGCGTACTGGACGGGAGCGCGGTGGGGTGATTCCGCGCACGTCCGCCAGGAGGCCGAGGAGGGCCGGTAGGAAAACGCGACCCAGCGCGGGGCACCGGTCGGCTGCGGACTCTCGGGTCGTGTCTCCACGGAATCACCCCTTCGGAGGCTGCACGGCAGGGCGACCATAGCTGACGGACCGTCAGATAACCAGGCCGCCCTTCTGCTGTTCTCTTCACGCCCGGCGTGTCACCCTGCCCGCGCCTGCGGCGCCCACGCGCGGCGAAAGCGGCTTCGGGGGCGGGCAGGACCAGTGCACGTCCTGGACAGGGAGGCGGAGATGAGCGAAGTCGAAGAGGTGGGTACGACGAGGTCCGCGGAGTGGCTCCGCACGGCGCACCGCACCCGCGCGCGGAGCGCGTACGACCGCGCCGTGGCCGCATGCCGACACGCCGGAGTGGACCAGTCCGACGCCGAGTTCGTGCCGAAGAGCCCTGTCGGGCGGGCCGCCCACGCCCTGCGCCTCTGCGCCCAGTCGCTCGACGCGCTCACCGTCGGCACCGCCGACCCGGCCGCCGACGCCCGCTGCGCACGGAACGCGGCCGCCACGGCCGCACTGGCCGCTCAGGTGGCCCAAGCGGCGGACGGTGACGGATCCCTCGCCGCGTTGCGAGCCGCTCTCGCCGCCTCGCGGGCCGCGGCGGTCGCGGCCGGCGGAGTAGCGGCGGGCCGAGACATCGCACTCAATGCGGCTGCCGACGCAGCCGAGGAACTCGCGGTGGTCGCGGCTTCCGAGGTGGGGTGGATGTGAAGCGGGCACCCGGCGCCAGGCCGTGTTTCACGTGAAACATCGGCGGGCGCATCCCCGGATGCCCGCGCCGTTCGGCGCCGGTCCCTCCCCTCGTGGGGACCGGCGCCGAACGCCACGGATCTCTCAGTCGGCCGGGCCGGCGCCGCCCTCCGGATCTCCCGATGAAAGCTGGCCGAGAACCGATGGCGGCATGCGCTGCCCCTCCGAACGCTGAGCCGATGGCCTGCGTGGACGAAGCGTGACAGGTTGGCTACCGGGTCGGGATCCTGCCAGTTCGGTGCGCCGACGAGGAGATTCCGGTCACCATCCGCTCCCTTAAACCGCAGGTCAGCCGTATAAAGTGAGTTTTCCGGTCCGGATGTCAAACGCGGTGGAGGTTAGGGGTGGAGGCCTTGAGTCCCGACTCAGGGGCACGTACAGCCTTCGCGGAACGGCTCGCGCTGCTGTACAAGGAGGCCGGTAATCCTCCCCTCGCGCGGGTCGCCGAGGCGGTCGTACAGCTGCAGCGGGTCGATGAGCGAGGGCGGCCCGTGCGGGTGTCCGCCCAGCGGATCAGTGACTGGCGACGGGCGAAGAACGTGCCGGCCCAGTTCGTCGCCCTCGCCGCGGTACTGCACATCCTGATCCCCCAGGCCCGCCGAGCGCGGCCCGCTCCTGTGTCCGCGGGACTGTACGACATGGCTCAGTGGCAGCGCCTGTGGGAGCGCGCCGTGGCCGACCCGGCCGGGGAGCGGCCCGCCACACCGACAGCCGTGGAGGAAGGGCTGTCGGCCGAGGCTCCCGCCGTCACCGGGGTGTGTCCGTACCGGGGTCTGGCTTCCTATCGCGAGCAGGACGCCCGCTGGTTCTTCGGCCGGGAGCGGAGCACCGAGTCCCTCGTCGACCAGCTCCGCGCGGTGGAGCGGACGGGCGGCCTGATCATGCTCGTCGGCGCTTCCGGGGCGGGGAAGTCCTCTTTGCTGCACGCCGGCCTGGTGCCCGCGCTGCAGAGCGGCGTGCTGAGGGACGAGGGCATCGGTACGACGACGGTGGTCCAGTTCGTGCCGGGGGCGGACCCCCTGGGGGAGCTGACCGGACGGATACCGGAGCTCGCGGACGTCCTCGCCGCGGCGGAGCCGGGGACCGAAGGATTCAGCCGGGACGTGCGAGAGGCCGTCGCGGTCTGGGGCAAGCGAGAGAGCTCCGGCATGAGCCGCCCGGTCGTCATCGTCGACCAGTTCGAGGAGTCCTTCACCCTCTGCACGGACGAAACGGCCCGCCGCATCTTCGTGCAGGCCCTGGACGCCGCCTGCTCACCCGCGGGCCCCGACGAAGCGGCGCCCGTCCTCGTGGTCCTCGGCATCCGCGCCGACTTCTACGAGCAGTGCCTCTCCCATCCCGAACTGGCCGACGCGCTGCAGCACCGGCACATGGTGCTCGGCCCGCTCACCACCACGGAACTGCGCGAGGCGGTCACCGGTCCCGCCAAGGCCGTCGGACTGGAGCTGGAGCCGGGGCTCGCGGAGCTGATCGTCCGCGAGGTGAGCGCCGACGGGCCCCGCGGGGCACATGACGCCGGTGTGCTGCCCCTGCTGTCCCACGCCCTGCTCGCCACCTGGCAACGGCGCAAGGCGGGGCGGCTGACGCTGGCCGGCTACCGGGCGGCCGGCGGCATCCAGGGCGCGGTGGCGGCGACCGCCGAGCGCGCCTGGTCCGGCCTGGACCCGGCGGCCCGAGCGGCCGCGCGACTGCTGCTGCTGAGGCTGGTACGGCTGGGCGAGGACACCCAGGCCACCCGGCGGCGCGGGACGCGGCGCCAGCTGGCGCGGGAGTCGACGGACCCCGAAGCGACGGAGGAGTCGCTCGAGGCTCTGGTGCGCGCCCGGCTGGTGACCCTGGACGCGGAGACCGTCGAGATCACCCATGAGGCGCTGCTGCACGCCTGGCCGCGGCTGCGGGACTGGATCGACGAGGACAGGAACGGCAACCTGCTGCGCCAGCAGCTGGAGGAGGACGGCCGGGCCTGGGAGGGCTCCGCCCGGGACTCCTCGCTGCTGTACCGGGGCTCCCGGCTGGAGCAGGCCCGCGGCTGGGCCAGATCGGCGGGTGACACGTTCCTGACCCGCAGCGCGGTGGACTTCCTCGCCGCCTCCGTGCGGCTGCGCAAGCGCACCCTGCTGATCAGCCGCGCCGCCGTCTCGGCGCTGGTCGTGCTCGCCGTCGTCGCCGTCGGCTCCGCCGTCGTAGCCCGGCAGCAGCGCGACGACGCCGTCTTCCAGCAGGTGCTCGCCGAGGCCGACCGCGTCCAGGCCACGGACCCCTCGCTGTCGGCCCAGCTCGACCTGGTCGCCCACCGGCTGCGCGGAAATGACGAGGGCACGCGCAATCGCCTGATCTCCATCGTGAACGCGCCCCTGGCCACACCGCTCCTCGGCCACACCGGCGCCGTCTACCTGACCACCTTCAGCCCGGACGGACGGCACCTGGCCACCGCCAGTTACGACCACACGGTCCGGTTGTGGGACGTCAGCGACCGGACCCGGCCCAAGCCACTGGGCAAGCCCCTCACCGGCCACACGAGCTGGGTGAGCAGCGCCGTCTTCAGCCCGGACGGCCGCACCCTGGCAAGTGCCGGGGACGACGGCACCGTACGGCTGTGGGACGTCAGCGACCCGCGCCATCCGCACTCCCTGGGCCCGCCGCTGACGGGTCACGACGGCACGATCTTCCTGGCCGCCTTCAGCCCCGACGGGCACACGCTCGCCACCGCCGACGAGGACCACACCGTACGGCTGTGGAACGTGACCGACCCTCACCGCCCCGTCTCGCTCACCACGCTCAAGGGGCACACCGACGCGGTTCGTTCGATCGCGTTCAGCCGGGACGGCAGGACCCTGGCGTCCGGCGGCGACGACGACACGGTCCGCCTGTGGGACGTCAGCGACCCGCGGGATCCGCGCTCCGTGGGCACGCCCCTCACCGGGCACACCCAGACCGTGCACTCCGTCGCCTTCAGCCCCGACGGCAGGACGCTCGCCAGCGGCAGTTCGGACGACACGGTCCGGATGTGGAACGTCGCCGACCGGGAGCACCCGAGCTCCCTCGGTGAGCCTCTGATCGGTCACACCGGCCCTGTGTGGTCCGTGGCCTTCAGCCCGGACGGCTCGATGATCGCGGCGGGCAGCGCGGACAGCACGGCGAGCCTGTGGAACGTCAGCAATCCCGCCTACCCCTCGCAGGTCGGTGAGCGGCTCGCGGGCAGCAGCGGTGAGATGTACGCCGTCGGCTTCAGCCCCGATGGGCGGACGCTGGCCACCGGCAGCGGGGACAGCAAGGTCCGTCTGTGGTCGATACCGGCGTCGGACATGATCGGCCGGATCGGGGCGTTCAGCCGGGACGGGAAGGTCCTCGCCACCGCCGCGGAGGACGGCAGGATCCGGCTGTGGAACGTGACGGAGCCGGCGCGCCCCGTGGCGCTGGGCGAGCCCTTCGCGACCAAGGACCGCACCCCCCGCTCGATGGTGTTCTCCCCCGACGACCGCACGCTCATCGCGCTGACGGGAACCACGAACTCGGTCCAGCTGTGGAACGTCGCCGATCCCGCGCACCCCGTCCCGTACGGCCCGGCCGTCGAACTGCTGACCCGGTACGCCGGCGCCGACGCGCTCGGCCTCAGCCCCGACGGGCGCACGCTGGCGGTCGACCACGACGACCGGACCATCCAGTTGCTCGACATCGGCGACCCGGCCCGCCCCCGCCGACTGGGCAAGCCCCTCACCGGCCACACCGGCTACGTCAACGCCCTCGCCTACAGCCCCGACGGCCGCACCCTCGCCAGCGGCAGCGCGGACGGCACCGTACGGCTGTGGAACGTCACCGACCCCCGGCGGCCGCGCCTGACGGGCTCTCCGCTCACCGGGCACCTCGGCCCGGTCAACACGCTCGCCTACAGCCCGGACGGCCACACCCTGGCCAGTGGCAGCGACGACGACACCGTCCGCCTGTGGAACGTCACCGACGCGTCCCGGGCAAGGATCCTGGGCTCCCCGCTCACCGGCCACACCGAGGCGGTGGTGTCGCTGACGTTCAGCCGGGACGGCCGCACCCTGGCGAGCGGCGGCAATGACAACACCGTGCGGCTGTGGAACGTCGCCGACCCCTCGGACGCGGCGCCCATCGGCCAGTCGATGAGCCCGAACGCCAAGACCGGCAACTTCCTTGCCTTCAGCCCCAGAAGCCATCTCCTCGGCGTCTCCAGCGGCGCCGACACGGTCCGCCTGTGGAACCTCGACGTCGATGCCGCCGTACGCCACATCTGCTCCACCACCCGGGGCGTGCTCACGCCGCAGAAGTGGCACGAGTACCTGCCGCGGCTCTCGTACGACCCCCCGTGCGCGGAGGACTGACGGCGGAACCCGGTGATCCGGATCACAACTCTCGGTTCGCCCCGAGCAGTTGGCTCCCGCCGGACAACCGACCTTGTTACCCTTGGCCATAGCCCGACCGCTGGTGCATCCCCCGTCGCCAGCGGTCGGGCGTTTTCGTACCCGCCCCGGTCGGTGTCATCCGGGAACGTGTTGATGTCACCCGGAGACGCAAAAGACCCCCGGCCCGTATGGACTGGGGGTCTTTTCGCTGGTGGGGCTAACAGGATTTGAACCTGTGGCCTCATCCTTATCAGGGATGCGCTCTAACCAACTGAGCTATAGCCCCGCCGCGCTCTGCGGTGTGTGTCCCGCGCGCTGACTCCTGAAGATTAGCGCACGACGTGGGCAGTCCCAAAATCGATAGTCCCGCTCCGCGGAGCGGGACCCTCACTCGTCCTCGGCGAGCGTCAGCTCGACGCCTCCGACGAAGCCCGCGGACAGGTTGTAGATGAACGCGCCGAGGGTCGCGAGCGCCGTCGCGAGGACGACGTCGATGACCGCGATGATCGACGTGAACATCAGGACGTGCGGCAGCGACAGGAAGGACTGCAGGTCGAAGCCGTTGGACTCGTTGGAGCCGGTCGCCTCCGAGATGGTGCCGCCGACGGTCGAGAACACGCCCATCGCGTCCATGACCATCCACAGCACGGCGGACGCCACGATCGTGCAGATGCCGAGCGCGATGGAGAGCAGGAAGCTCACCTTCATCACCGACCACGGATCGGCCTTCGCCACGCGCAGACGCGCCTTGCGGATGCGGGGCGTGGTGCGCGCGCCGGTGCGAGGACGTCGTACGGCGCCGGTGGCCGGCTGCGTCTGGCTCGGGTAGGCCTGCGGCGGGTGGTACGGCCCGGCGGGCTGCTGCGGCTGCCGCTCGCCGGGGAGCGGAGAGGCCGGCTGCTGCGGCGGAGCCGGCTGGGCCGGAGGCTGGTGCTTGGCCTGGCCCGCTCCGGCCGGCTGCTGGGCCTGCGCGCCCCGGGTGTCCGTCACAGTTCCCCCCTGTGATCCATGCGCGTCGGCGGAAGGCGGACTGGTCGGTTCCACCTCCACCTTGCGCAGTTGAGTCGTGTGCGGATCGGACGCACGCGCGGCGGAGCCACGGCCGCCGCCGTCCGTTTCCGTACCCGTGGGGGTACCGGCCGATCCGGCGCCCGTGGCTCCGCTCACGATGACTCTCTCCTCGTGCTACTCGGCCGAGGGCGCCTCACCCTCGTCCGTGCCGGTGGTCACGGCACCCTCCGCGGTGTCGTCCACGGCCACGTCGCCGTCGACTTCCTCCGCCTCGCGTCCCGCCTCGGCGTTACGAGCGATGCCGACGACGGCATCGCGCTTGCCCAGGTTGATCAGTTGGACGCCCATGGTGTCACGGCCCGTCTCCCTGACCTCGTTGACTCGCGTACGAATCACACCGCCCGACAGCGTGATGGCGAGGATCTCGTCGGTCTCCTCGACCACCAGCGCGCCGACGAGCGAGCCGCGGTCCTCGACGATCTTGGCGGCCTTGATACCCAGACCGCCGCGACCCTGGACGCGGTACTCGTCGACGGCGGTCCGCTTCGCGTACCCACCGTCTGTGGCAGTGAACACGAACGTACCGGGTCGAACAACATTCATCGAGAGCAGTTGGTCTCCCTCACGGAAACTCATGCCCTTGACACCCGAGGTGGCGCGCCCCATGGGCCTCAGTGCCTCATCGGTGGCGGTGAACCTGATCGACTGTGCCTTCTTGCTGATCAGAAGCAGATCGTCCTCGGCCGAGACGAGTTCGGCACCGATCAGTTCGTCGTCGGAACCGTCCTCCGTCTCACGGAGGTTGATGGCGATGACACCGCCGGAACGGGGCGAATCGTAATCCTTCAGAGGCGTCTTCTTGACCAGACCGCCCTTGGTGGCCAGCACCAGGTAGGGCGCCGCCTCGTAGTCGCGGATGGCGAGGATCTCGGCGATCGCCTCGTCCGGCTGGAAGGCGAGCAGGTTCGCCACGTGCTGGCCGCGCGCGTCACGGCCGGCGTCGGGAAGCTCGTACGCCTTCGCCCGGTAGACCCGCCCCTTGTTGGTGAAGAACAGCAGCCAGTGGTGCGTGGTGGAGACGAAGAAGTGGTCGACGATGTCGTCTTCCTTCAGCTTCGTGCCGCGCACGCCCTTGCCGCCGCGCTTCTGGGCGCGGTAGTCGTCCGTCTTGGTGCGCTTGACGTAGCCGCCGCGCGAGACGGTGACGACGATGTCCTCCTCGGCGATGAGGTCCTCGATGGACATGTCGCCGTCGTAGGGCACCAGCATGGTCTTGCGGTCGTCGCCGTACTTCTCGACGATCGCGGCGAGTTCCTCGCTGACGATGCCGCGCTGGCGGACCGGGGAGGCCAGGATCTGGTTGTACTCGTTGATCTTCGCCTGGAGTTCGTCGTGCTCCTGGACGATCTTCTGCCGTTCCAGGGCCGCGAGCCGGCGCAGCTGCATCTCGAGGATGGCGTTGGCCTGGATCTCGTCGATCTCCAGGAGGTCCATCAGGCCGGTGCGCGCGATCTCGACGGTCTCACTGCGCCGGATCAGCGCGATGACCTCGTCGATGGCGTCCAGGGCCTTGAGCAGGCCGCGCAGGATGTGCGCCCGCTCCTCGGCCTTGCGCAGCCGGAAGCGCGTACGGCGGACGATGACCTCGATCTGGTGCGCCACCCAGTGCCGGATGAACGCGTCCAGCGACAGGGTGCGCGGCACGCCGTCGACCAGCGCCAGCATGTTGGCGCCGAAGTTGGTCTGCAGGTCCGTGTGCTTGTAGAGGTTGTTCAGGACGACCTTGGCGACCGCGTCCCGCTTCAGCACGATGACCAGGCGCTGGCCGGTGCGCGAGGACGTCTCGTCGCGGACGTCCGCGATGCCGCCGACCTTGCCGTCCTTCACCAGGTCGGCGATCTTCTGCGCAAGGTTGTCGGGGTTGACCTGGTAGGGCAGTTCCGTGACCACCAGGCACTGGCGGTTCTGGATCTCCTCGACCTCGACGACCGCGCGCATGGTGATCGAGCCGCGGCCCGTGCGGTAGGCCTCCTCGATGCCCTTGCGGCCCACCACCAGGGCGCCGGTGGGGAAGTCGGGGCCCTTGATGCGCTCGACCAGGGCGTCCAGGAGCTCCTCGTGCGAGGCCTCCGGGTTCTCCAGGTACCACTGGGCGCCGGCCGCGACCTCGCGCAGGTTGTGCGGCGGGATGTTGGTGGCCATGCCGACCGCGATGCCGGCCGAGCCGTTGATCAGCAGGTTCGGGAAACGGGCGGGCAGGACGGTCGGCTCCTGGGAACGGCCGTCGTAGTTGTCCATGAAGTCGACGGTTTCCTCGTCGATGTCACGGACCATCTCCATCGACAGCGGCGCCATCTTGCACTCGGTGTAGCGCATGGCCGCCGCCGGGTCGTTGCCCGGAGAGCCGAAGTTGCCGTTGGAGTCCACCAGCGGCATCCGCATCGACCACGGCTGCGCGAGACGAACCAGCGCGTCGTAGATCGAGGAGTCGCCGTGCGGGTGGTAGCTGCCCATGACGTCGCCGACGACACGGGCGCACTTGTAGAAGCCGCGCTCGGGGCGGTAGCCGCCGTCGTACATGGCGTACAGGACGCGACGGTGGACTGGCTTGAGGCCGTCCCGGACGTCGGGCAGCGCGCGGGACACGATGACGGACATCGCGTAGTCCAGGTACGAGCGCTGCATCTCCGTCTCGAGCCCGACGGGCTCGATGCGCATCACGAGGTCGCCGCCCTCTTCAGGGGTGACAGGAGTGTTCTCGTCGGCCATTGCTGGTGAAGATCCTTCCTGGTGCGGTCAGCTGAGACCGACTCAGATGTCGAGGAAGCGGACGTCCTTGGCGTTGCGCTGGATGAACTGGCGCCGGGCCTCGACGTCCTCGCCCATCAGCACCGAGAACAGGTCGTCGGCCTGGGCGGCGTCGTCGAGGGTGACCTGGCCGAGCACGCGGTGTTCCTGGTCCATGGTCGTCACGCGCAGTTCCTCGGCGTTCATCTCACCGAGGCCCTTGAAGCGCTGGATGGTGTCTTCCTTGATGCGCTTGCCGCGCTGCCGGCCGAGCTCCACCAGGGCGTCGCGCTCGCGGTCGGAGTAGGCGTACTCGACCTCGTCCCGGCCCCACTTGAGCTTGTAGAGCGGGGGACGTGACAGGAACACGTGTCCGGCCTCGACCAGCGGCCGCATGAAGCGGAACAGGAAGGTCAGCAGCAGGGTGCTGATGTGCTGGCCGTCGACGTCGGCGTCCGCCATCAGGATGATCTTGTGATAGCGCAGCTTCTCGATGTCGAAGTCCTCGTGAACTCCGGTGCCGAAGGCCGAGATCAGCGCCTGGATCTCCTGGTTCTGCAGGATCTTGTCGATCCTGGCCTTCTCGACGTTGAGGATCTTGCCGCGGATCGGGAGGATCGCCTGGTACTGCGGGTTGCGGCCGGACTTGGCCGAGCCGCCGGCGGAGTCACCCTCGACGATGAAGATCTCGCACTTGATGGGGTCGTTCGACTGGCAGTCGGAGAGCTTGCCGGGCAGCGACGCCGACTCCAGCAGGCCCTTGCGGCGGGTCAGGTCGCGGGCCTTGCGGGCCGCCACGCGCGCGGTGGCCGCCTGGATGCCCTTGCGGATGATGTCCGCCGCCTCGACCGGGTTGCGGTCCAGCCAGTCGTTGAGGTGCTCGTAGACCGCCCGCTGCACGAAGGTCTTGGCCTCCGTGTTGCCGAGCTTGGTCTTCGTCTGGCCCTCGAACTGCGGCTCGCTCAGCTTCACCGAGATGATCGCGGTCAGACCCTCGCGGATGTCGTCACCCGTGAGGTTGTCGTCCTTCTCGCGCAGCAGCTTCTTGTCGCGCGCGTACTTGTTGATGAGCGAGGTCAGGGCCGCGCGGAAGCCCTCCTCGTGCGTACCGCCCTCGTGCGTGTGGATGATGTTGGCGAAGGAGTACACGCCCTCGCTGTAACCGCTGTTCCACTGCATGGCGACCTCGAGGGACAGGCTCTTGTCCCTGTCCTCGGCCTCGAGGTCGATGACGGTGTTGTGCACCACGTCTCCCTTGCGGGAGTTGAGGTACTTCACGAAGTCGACGATGCCGCCCTCGTAGTGGTACGTGACGGTCTTGACCTCGGCCTTCTCGTCCGCACCGGCCTCGTCGGCACCGGAGGTCGCCTTCGCCGACTCGCGCTCGTCAGTGAGTTTGATCGTCAAACCCTTGTTGAGGAACGCCATCTCCTGGAAGCGCCGCGAGAGCGTCTCGAAGGAGTACTCGGTGGTCTCGAAGATGTCCGGGTCGGCCCAGAAGGTGACCGAGGTGCCGGTCTCCTCGGTGGCCTCGTGCTGGGCCAGCGGCGCCGTCGGGACGCCCATCTTGTAGTCCTGCGTCCACCGGTGGCCGTCGGTCCTCACCTCGACGGCGACCTTCGACGACAGCGCGTTCACGACGGAGACACCCACGCCGTGCAGACCGCCGGAGACCGCGTAGCCGCCGCCGCCGAACTTGCCGCCCGCGTGCAGCACGGTCAGCACGACCTCGAGGGCCGGCTTGCCCTCGGAGGCGACGATGCCCACCGGGATGCCACGGCCGTTGTCGACGACGCGCACGCCGCCGTCCGGGAGGATCGTGACGTCGATGGTGTCCGCATAGCCGGCCAGTGCCTCGTCGACCGAGTTGTCGACGACCTCGTACACGAGGTGGTGCAGCCCCCGCTCACCGGTCGAACCGATGTACATACCGGGGCGCTTGCGGACCGCGTCCAGCCCCTCGAGGACGGTGATGGCGCTGGCGTCGTACGAGGCGGTGGCCTCGCCGTTCGACGAGGTCACCGCGCCGTTCTCGCCGGCGTCGGTGGACGGGATGTTCTCGTTGGGGTTGCCGGAATCGGCCACGAAGCGCCCTTTCTGGCACAGCACGAGCCGGGCTCGTCGGCGGGTTGCCGGAGCGGCTGCGGCATGTTGCGTTGGTAAGCCTTGATCAGCGTTGCTCAGCTTTTCCCGGGCGGTCCCCACGAATGGGGCGGGATTGGCTTCCAGTCTACCGGTAGCGCCGACAGTGATGGGGGTTTGCCGGTACCTGAGTCCTCATGTGGCGCCCTCAACCGGTCTCGTCCGACTCCCCATATGCGGAGCGGGGCTCCAAGAGGCTCAAGCAGGCACTCAGCGCTTTCGGCTGTCAACCCCTGGCTACTTGGGAGTCAGGTCGCGATTCGCAACCGCGTGCGGTGGTACGACAAGGCGCCCCGCGGCGGTACGGCGGCACCGCCGCGGGGCGCCGGATGTGAGGTCTGTCACCCGTAGGTATCGCCGGGTCCGGTGCTGCCCGGGGCGCGCAGGGGGCCGTAGTGACGGGCGGGGCCACTGGGGCCGTTCACCTTGATCACCCTCACCGCTCCGTGCCCCAGGTCCTCGTTGAGCCGGGCGACCAGGGTGGGGGCCAGCAGGCGCAGGTTCGTCGCCCAGGCCGTGGAGTCGCAGCGCACGAAGAGCACCCGCTCGTCCTCGTCGTACTTCTCCGGCTCGCAGTGCTTGGCCACGTCCTCGCCGACGATCTGCGGCCAGCGGCCCATCACCCCGCCCACCGCGGCCGGCGTCTCCCAACCCCGTTCGGTGATCAGCCGGTTGATCGCGGCGCCGAGCGCCATGGGGTCGCGTCCGTCGGCGCGCGCGCCGGAGCGCAGCCCCCCTCGCCGCGCCTGCTTCTTCTGCTGCGCCGCGTCCCCCCGCGCGCGTGCCGCTTCCTTCGCCGCCCTGAGCGCCACGCGCGCGAGGTCGACGCCACTGGGCTCGGCGGCCTTGTCAGGGGTGGGTTCCCGGTCCGTCATACGCGCTCCACCGTCCCGTCCGCCACGGAGAACCGGGTACCCGCCAGCACGTGCGGTACGTCGTCGTCGACGGCGGCCGTCACCAGCACCTGCTCGCCGGGCGCGACCAGCTCGGCCAGCCGTTCCCGGCGGCGGGTGTCCAGCTCGGCGAAGACGTCGTCGAGGACCAGCACCGGTTCGTTGCCCTCGGCGCGCAGCAGGTCGTAGGAGGCCAGGCGCAGTGCCAGCGCGTACGACCAGGACTCGCCGTGCGAGGCGTACCCCTTGGCCGGCAACTGGCCCAGTTTGAGCAGCAGATCGTCCCGGTGCGGTCCCACGAGGGTGACGCCCCGCTCGATCTCCTGCTTGCGTGCCTCGGCGAGCGCCGCCGTCAACTGCTCGCAGAGGTCCTCACGCGTGTGTGCCTCACCGGGCGCCGAGGGCTTGTAGTCGAGGGCGATCGGGCCGCCGCCGGGGGCCAGTTGCTCGTAGGCCTTGTCGGCGAGCGGCTGGAGCGCGGCGATCAGGTCGAGGCGCTGGGCGAGCAACTCGGCGCCCGCGCGGGCGAGATGCTGGTCCCAGACGTCCAGGGTGGACAGGTCCATGGAGCGGCCGCCGTGCCGCCGGGCGAGGGCGGCCGACTTCAGCAGGGTGTTGCGCTGCTTGAGCACCCGCTCGTAGTCGGAGCGGACGCCGGCCATACGCGGGGAACGGGCGGTGACCAGCTCGTCGAGGAAACGACGCCGCTCGCCGGGGTCGCCCTTGACCAGAGCGAGATCCTCGGGCGCGAACAGCACGGTCCGTACGATGCCGAGCACGTCACGGGGTCTGACCTGCGAGGACCTGTTGATGCGGGCCCGGTTGGCCTTGCCCGGGTTCAGCTCCAGCTCGACCAGCTGCTGCCGCTCGCCCTGCCTGACCTGTGCCCGGATCACCGCGCGGTCGGCGCCCATGCGCACCAGGGGGGCGTCGGAGGCGACCCGGTGGCTGCCCAGGGTGGCGAGGTAGCCGACCGCCTCGACGAGGTTGGTCTTGCCCTGGCCGTTGGGACCGACGAAGGCGGTGACGCCCGGGTCGAGCGGGACCTCGACCCGGGCGTACGAGCGGAAGTCGGCCAGCGACAGATGCGTGACGTGCATGGTCGGTCGCCGACCTCCCCCAGGTTGTGGACTGCTCGCGCAGCCCTGTGGATTACTTCGTCTCGACCGCGTGGCCGCCGAACTGGTTCCGCAGCGCCGCGATCATCTTCATCTGCGGAGAGTCCTCCTGGCGCGACGCGAACCGCGCGAAGAGGGAGGCCGTGATCGCCGGGAGCGGCACGGCGTTGTCGATGGCTGCTTCCACAGTCCAGCGTCCCTCGCCGGAGTCCTGTGCAAAACCCTTCAGCCTGTCCAGGTGCTCGTCCGCGTCGAGGGCGTTGACCGCCAGGTCCAGCAGCCAGGAACGGATGACCGTGCCCTCCTGCCAGGAGCGGAAGACCTCGCGCACGTCCGTGACGGAGTCGACCTTCTCCAGCAGCTCCCAGCCCTCGGCGTAGGCCTGCATCATCGCGTACTCGATGCCGTTGTGGACCATCTTCGCGAAGTGGCCCGCGCCGACCTTGCCGGCGTGCACCGCGCCGAACGTCCCTTCGGGCTTGAGGGCGTCGAAGACCGGCAGCACCCTGGCGACGTCCTCCGCGTCGCCGCCGTACATCAGCGCGTAGCCGTTCTCCAGACCCCAGACGCCGCCGGAGACACCGCAGTCGACGAAGCCTATGCCCTTGGCCGCGAGCTCCTCGGCGTGCTTCTCGTCGTCCGTCCAGCGGGAGTTGCCGCCGTCCACGACGACGTCGCCCGGCTCAAGGAGCTCGGCCAGCTCGTCGATCGTCGACTGGGTGGGGGCACCGGCCGGGACCATCACCCAGATCACGCGCGGGGCCGCGAGGCCTTCCACAAGCTCTTTCAGGCTGTGGACATCCGCGAGGTCCGGGTTGCGGTCGTATCCGACGACGGTGTGGCCCGCGCGGCGGATCCGCTCGCGCATGTTGCCGCCCATCTTGCCGAGGCCGACGAGACCGAGCTCCATCAGTGTTGATCCTTAGGTTGCTGTGTGGCGTGTGAGGCACCTGTTCGTACCCATGTCCGAGCCTAAACCCGGGCGCTCACGCACAGCTGTGGGCATACACGCTCATATGTACGCCCCGACCTGCGGGTTTCCCCAAGGCCGGGAAGACCTTCTCCACGGCCTGTGGACAACTCCCGCCGAGTCAGCCGCTCAGCCGGACCGGCATGATCAGGTACTTGTAGGCCTCGTCCGCCTCCGCGTCCAGGGCCGGCTTGCCGCTCAGCAGGGCGGGCTTCGTGGACGTGGTGAAGGAGAGCTGGGCGACGGGGGAGTCGATCGCGCTCAGGCCGTCCAGCAGGAAGGTCGGGTTGAAGGCGATCGAGATGTCGTCGCCCTCCAGGTGCGCGTCGACCCTCTCCACAGCCTGTGCGTCGTCGCTGGAGCCGGCCTCCAGGATGAGCACGCCCTGCTCGAAGCTGAGCCGCACCGGGGTGTTGCGCTCGGCGACCAGGGCCACGCGCTTGACGGCCTCCACGAAGGGAGCGGTCTCGATCACGGCGATCGAGTTGAACTCCGTCGGGAACAGCGTGCGGTACTTCGGGAGGTCGCCCTCGAGGAGGCGGGTGGTCGTGCGCCGTCCGGCGCCCTCGAAACCGATCAGGCCCTCGCCCGCGCCCGAGCCGGACAGCGCCAGGGTCACGCTGTCACCGCTGGTCAGCGCCTTGGCCGTGTCCAAGAGCGTCTTGGCGGGCACCAGAGCGACCGCGGAGGCCTCCGGGTTCTCCGGCTTCCACAGGAACTCGCGGACCGCGAAGCGGTAGCGGTCGGTGGAGGCCAGCGTCACCGTGTCGCCCTCGATCTCGATGCGCACACCGGTGAGGACGGGCAGCGTGTCGTCACGGCCCGCTGCGATGGCCACCTGGGCGGCCGCGGAGGCGAAGACCTCACCCGGCACCGTGCCCGTCGCGTTCGGCATCTGCGGCAGGGACGGGTACTCCTCCACAGGCAGGGTGTGGAGTGTGAACCGCGAGGAACCGCAGACCACCGTCGCCCGTACACCGTCTGTGGAAATCTCCACCGGGCGGTTGGGGAGCGCCCGGCAGATGTCGGCGAGCAGCCGGCCGGAGACGAGGACCGTGCCCTCCTCCTCGACCTCCGCCTCCACCGACACCCGCGCGGAGACCTCGTAGTCGAAGCTGGACAGGCTCAGAGCCCCGTCCTCGGCCTTCAGCAGGAGGCCGGCGAGGACAGGCGCCGGCGGACGGGCCGGGAGGCTGCGTGCCGCCCAGGCCACTGCCTCCGCGAGTACGTCGCGTTCCACCCGGATCTTCACTGTTGCCGCCTCCTGCTGTTGCCGGCGCTTCTACGGCCTGCCTGGCTTCGTCGTCTGTCTCGGTGTCGTCGGCCCCGGTGGTGGGAAGGACACCGGGGAACAGTCTGACGCACGGCACTGACAGTAGGTGCCCGTCGGGGTCAAGTCGTGACGAGGGGCAGCCGGGAGCCGGACGGCGAGTTGTGCACAGGACCCTCTTCGAAACGAACTTCTCGCTCTCTCTAGTCGGGAGTAGTAGTAGGGGCTGTGGATACCGTGGATAACCCCGTTTTCCCAGCTCAGAGGCGAGATTTTGTCCACTGGCCCTGTGGGCGGAGGCGGTGGACAACTCCGGGGTTCTGTGGAGAACGGAAAGTTCTGCACACCCCGTGCACAGCCTGAGGCGACTTCTCCCCAGCGCCGTCCCCAGCTTTACCCACGTTTCCCACAGCCCAACCCGGCACCTTCGTGTGACGCCTTTCACTCGACGCGGTGATCAGGCGCGTCACGTTGCCGAACAGTGGACAGGCATGTGGAGAAGTGCCGATTCGCTGGGGACAACAGGGCCCGGCCTGTGGGTTGCCGGTGGACAACTCGATGCACAGCCTGTGGATCTTCCGCCTGTCCACAGTCTGTGGAGATCCTCCGTCCACGAATCCACAGCCACCTGAACTGGGGTGATCGTCTTTCAACAGGTTGCCTGTGGACCGTGCTCTGGACAACTTCGCAGTCCCCAGGATGTGGACGGGAAAAAGTCACCGGATCTGTGGAGAGAGGCCGTAACCCGGCGGTTAATCGAACAGCGGGTGTCCGCAGGACGACGAAGGGCGCCCCCGGGATCGGTCCCGGGAGCGCCCTCGACGGCGTGAGTGCGGCTGGATCAGCCGTTCTTGATGCGGTTCGTCAGCTCGGTCACCTGGTTGTAGATGGAGCGTCGCTCGGCCATCAGATTGCGGATCTTGCGGTCCGCGTGCATGACGGTCGTGTGGTCGCGGTTGCCGAACTGGGCGCCGATCTTCGGCAGCGAGAGGTCGGTCAGCTCACGGCACAGGTACATGGCGATCTGCCGGGCGGTGACCAGGGCCCGGCCGCGCGAGGTGCCGCACAGGTCCTCCACCGTCAGCCCGAAGTACCGCGCGGTCTCCGCCATGATGGCGCCGGCCGTGATCTCGGGAGCGGAGTCCTCGCCGCCGGGGATCAGGTCCTTGAGGACGATCTCGGTCAGACCCAGGTCCACCGGCTGCCGGTTGAGCGAGGCGAACGCCGTCACCCGGATCAGCGCGCCCTCCAGCTCGCGGATGTTGCGCGAGATGCGGGAGGCGATGAACTCCAGCACCTCGGGCGGGGCGTTGAGCTGCTCCTGCACCGCCTTCTTGCGCAGGATCGCGATGCGCGTCTCCAGCTCGGGCGGCTGGACGTCGGTGATCAGGCCCCACTCGAAACGGTTCCGCAGCCGGTCCTCCAGCGTGACCAGCTGCTTGGGCGGCCGGTCGCTGGAGAGCACGATCTGCTTGTTGGCGTTGTGGAGCGTGTTGAAGGTGTGGAAGAACTCCTCCTGCGTCGACTCCTTGTCCGCGAGGAACTGGATGTCGTCGACGAGCAGGATGTCCATCTCGCGGTAGCGCTTGCGGAAGCTGTCGCCCTTGCCGTCGCGGATGGAGTTGATGAACTCGTTGGTGAACTCCTCCGAGCTCACGTAGCGCACCCGCGTGCCCGGGTAGAGGCTGCGCGCGTAGTGCCCGATGGCGTGCAGCAGATGGGTCTTGCCGAGGCCCGACTCCCCGTAGATGAACAGGGGGTTGTAGGCCTTCGCCGGTGCTTCGGCGACGGCGACCGCGGCCGCGTGCGCGAAGCGGTTGGAGGCCCCGATGACGAACGTGTCGAAGAGGTACTTCGGGTTCAGGCGCGCGGTGGGCTCACCGGGACCGGTGGCCGGCGCGGGCTTCGCGGCCAGCGGGCCGGGGGCGCCGGTGGTGGGCAGGTTGGGGCCGACGGGGCCGCCGCGGTGGACGTGCCCCGAGCCGGACGGCGGCTCGGGCAGCTCCCGGCGGGGGGCGCGGTCGTACTCGCTCCGGCCGTCGCGGTCGTAGTCGGGGCGCGGTTGGTCGTAGTCGGGGCGCTGGCCGTCGTAGGGCGGCCTTTCCATCGACTGCGGACGGTAGTCCTGGGACGGCGGGGCGTACGAGTCCTGCGGGGAGCCGTAGGAGTCCTGCGACGGAGAGGCGTAGGGGTCGCGCTCCGGAAATCCGAGGCGCTGCTGCTGCCAGCTGTACTCGTCCTGGGAGGGGCGCGGCCAGGCCCCGGGCTCGGGACGCTGGTACTCGGAGGGGTAGGCCGGGCGCGGGCTGGGCAGCTGGTCCGCGCGCGGGGGTGGCAGCTGGTCGCCCGGGCCGCCGGGCAGCTGCTCGGCGCGCGTCTGGTGGCGATCGTCGGCGCGGTGGCGGCCGTACCCCTCGTACTGGTTGTCGTAGGAGCCGTCGTACTGGCCCGAGGGGAGTTCCGGTTCCTCGTAGCGCGGCTGGGAGCGGACCGGGGGCGCCGGCGGGGCCGGGGGTTCGCCGGCGGAGTCGTCGACGGTGATCGCGATACGGATCGGGCGGCCGCACTCGCGGCTCAGCGTCTCGCTGACGATCGGCGCGAGGCGCCCCTCGAGCACACCCTTCGCGAACTCGTTCGGTACGGCGAGCAGGGCGGTGTCCGCGACGAGCGCGAGCGGCTGGCAGCGCCGGATCCAGTGCTCGTCCTTCGTCTCCACACCCTGCCCGCGCCCCTCGCCGAGAAGCTGCTCCAGTACTCGTGGCCACACTGCGGCAAGATCGGCAGGTACGTCAGCCACAGGGCACGCTCTCTCACGAGTCCCACGAACGTGTGGTTGTGGGACGGGTCGGGATTCAAATGGGGTGGAGCCAAGAACAAGGGGTCAAGGGAACGAATCGGAGTTCAGCCACGGTAGTCAGGGCGACGGGTGCGGTTCAAGTTGTTGTCCCCAGGCTGTGGATAGTGTCTCTCCGTGACTCCTGGTTTGACCGGATGGCGTAGCCGCGCGTACCGTGACCAGGTCGAGTTGTCGATGGCTGCTGCCGCCTGCCTCCGAAGGGCACAGATCGCTGAAGGTGATCGGGAAGCGGTGCACTCGGGCGTAACTGCGAGCTACTCGTGGGCGCACGGTGACAGCCAGGACGGCACCCGCAACCACCGATTTGATTTCTGGAGCCCCCGAGTGAGCAAGCGCACCTTCCAGCCGAACAACCGTCGTCGCGCGAAGACCCACGGCTTCCGGCTGCGTATGCGCACCCGTGCCGGCCGCGCGATTCTCGCGTCCCGCCGTAGCAAGGGTCGCGCCCGTCTGTCCGCCTGATCCCGGTCAGGTCATGCCGTCGTGCTGCCCACCGAGAACCGGCTGAGGCGGCGCGAGGACTTCGCGACCGCGGTACGACGAGGGCGCCGGGCCGGCCGCCCGTCCCTCGTCGTCCATCTTCGTAGCGGTGCCACGGACCCGCACGCGCCTGGGGAGAGCGCTCCCCCGACGCGTGCGGGTTTCGTCGTCAGCAAGGCCGTGGGTGGAGCGGTGGTCCGCAACAAGGTGAAGCGCAGGCTTCGTCATCTGATGCGCGATCGAGTCGCCCTGTTTCCCCCCGGTAGCCTGGTAGTCGTACGAGCGCTGCCCGGTGCGGGCGACGCCGACCATGCACAACTGGCCCGAGACCTGGATGCCGCCCTGGAGCGGCTGCTGGGAGGGGGCGCGCGATGAAGTACCCGCTGCTGGCTCTGATCAAGCTGTACCAGTGGACGATCAGTCCGCTGCTCGGACCGGTGTGCAAGTACTACCCGTCGTGTTCCCACTACGGCTACACGGCCATCGACCGCCACGGCGCCATCAAGGGCACGGCGCTCACGGCCTGGCGCATCCTGCGGTGCAATCCGTGGTCGCTGGGCGGTGTGGACCATGTCCCTGAGCGCAAGCGTCCGCGGTGGCACGAAATGCTGCGTGACGCCTGGCGCGCACGCAGGGGCGGGCCCTCCGCCGCCGAACCGGTCACCGAAGAGAATCCTGTTTCGAGCACCGAAGAGAATCCTCCTTCGAGCCCGGCCGCAGAGACCTCGTCCCATGCCCAAGGAGCATGATTAGTGGACACGATTGCCAGCCTCTTCAGCTTCATCACGACACCCGTCTCATGGGTCATCGTCCAGTTCCACAAGATGTACGGCGCCATCTTCGGCCCCGACACCGGGTGGGCCTGGGGCCTGTCGATCGTGTCCCTGGTGATCCTGATCCGTATCTGCCTGATCCCGCTCTTCGTGAAGCAGATCAAGTCGACGCGGGCCATGCAGACGCTCCAGCCGGAGATGAAGAAGATCCAGGAGCGCTACAAGAACGACAAACAGCGTCAGTCCGAAGAGATGATGAAGCTGTACAAGGAGACGGGCACCAACCCACTCTCCTCGTGCCTTCCCATCCTGGCGCAGTCTCCGTTCTTCTTCGCCCTGTACCACGTGCTCAACGGCATCGCCTCGGGCAAGACCATCGGCGTCATCAACGACTCGCTGCTGGCCAGCGCCCGTAAGGCGCACATCTTCGGGGCGCCGCTCGCCGCGAAGTTCAAGGACGGCAGCGCCACTGTCCACGCCCTGGGCGCCACGGTCGCCGATGTCCGGGTCGTCACCGCGGTCATGATCGTCCTGATGTCGGCCTCGCAGTTCTACACGCAGCGCCAGCTGATGACGAAGAACGTCGACACCACGGTGAAGACGCCGTTCATGCAGCAGCAGAAGATGCTGATGTACGTCTTCCCGGTCATGTTTGCCGTCTTCGGCATCAACTTCCCGGTCGGTGTCCTCGTCTACTGGCTGACCACCAACGTGTGGACCATGGGCCAGCAGATGTACGTCATCCACAACAACCCCACCCCGGGTTCCAAGGCCCAGGCCGCCTACCTGGAGCGCCTGACCAAGCACGTCACGCAGCACGGCAAGGTCCGTCGCCGCAGCGAGAAGACGATCGTCAAGGCGATCGTCGCCAAGGGTCGCGACCGCAACGAGTTCGAGCGCAAGTTCATCAACGGTCTGAACAAGGCGGGCCTCGCGGCCCAGGCCGACGGCACCGTGGTCAAGAGCGACAGCGCCGTGGCGGTCCAGACCGAGGACGGTACGCCCACGACCGGCACCGCCGCCCCCAAGCGCCAGCAGCCCAAGCGTCAGACCAAGGCCCAGCGGCAGACCGGCGGTGCCAAGCCCGCCGGTGAGACCACCTCGCTGAGCAAGTCCGACGAGCCCGAGGACGCCAAGCCTGCCGCCCCTGCCAAGAAGGCCGCTCCACAGCCCGGCGCCGGCGGCACCCGCAGCAAGGCCCAGTCCGGGCAGCGCAAAGGCCCGCAGCGCCCCAAGTCCCCGTCCAAGAAGTAAGAAGGAGCCCATCCCGTGACGGAAGGCACCACCTCCGCCGCTGCCGAGGGTGCAGACACCCTGACCCGCCTGGAGCAGGAGGGCGAGATCGCGGCGGACTACCTCGAGGGTCTGCTGGACATCGCCGATCTCGACGGCGACATCGACATGGACGTCGAGGCCGACCGCGCCGCTGTCTCGATCATCAGCGACGCGGGGAGCCGAGACCTGCAGAAGCTGGTCGGCCGTGACGGCGAGGTGCTGGAGGCGCTGCAGGAGCTGACGCGCCTGGCCGTCCACCGGGAGACCGGGGACCGCAGCCGGCTGATGCTGGACATCGCGGGCTACCGGGCCAAGAAGCGTGCCGAGCTGTCCGAGCTGGGTGCCAAGGCCGCCGCCGATGTGAGGAACAGCGGCGAGCCGGTGAAGCTGCAGCCGATGACGCCGTTCGAGCGCAAGGTGGTGCATGACGCGGTCAAGGCCGCGGGCCTGCGCAGCGAGTCCGAGGGCGAGGAGCCGCAGCGCTTCGTCGTCGTACTTCCCGCCTGATCGGTCCCCCACGTCCCTCCGGCCCCGTCTGTTGCGCAGACGGGGCCGGTCTTTGTCAGCCTGATAGTTCTGGTGGTCGGCGCCGGGTACGCCGGTGCGGTACGGAAGGACGGTCCCCGTGACGGAGGCAGCGGAACTCCCCCCTGCGCCCGAGCATGCGCGTGAGGTGTTCGGCGATCGCTTCGCGGACGCGGTGCGCTATGCGGAGCTGCTCGCCGAGGCGGGTGTGCAGCGGGGGCTGATCGGCCCACGGGAAGTGCCCCGCCTGTGGGAGCGGCATCTGCTGAACTGTGCGGTGCTCTCGGAGGTCGTGCCCGAGGGCGTCACCGTGTGCGACGTCGGCTCCGGGGCCGGCCTGCCAGGCATTCCCCTGGCGCTCGTCCGGGAGGACCTGAAGATCACGCTGCTGGAGCCCTTGCTGCGGCGGACCACCTTTCTCACCGAGGTCGTGGAACTGCTGGGCCTGGACCATGTGACGGTCGTCCGCGGCCGCGCCGAGGAGGTCATGGGCAAGATCACTCCGGTCCATGTGGTGACGGCGCGAGCGGTGGCCCCGCTGGACCGACTGGCCACCTGGGGAATCCCGCTCTTGCGCCCGTACGGCGAGATGCTGGCGCTCAAGGGGGACACCGCGGAGGAGGAGCTCAAGAGTGCCACCACTGCGCTCAGCAAGCTCGGTGCCGTGGAGACCTCCATCCTGCATGTGGGTGAGGGAGTGGTGGATCCCTTGTCCACGGTCGTCCGGGTCGAGGTCGGTGAGAGCCCCGGCGGTGTGCGGTTCGCGGCCAAGCGCGCGAAGGCCGCTCGCACCGGTCGCGCGCGCCGACGCCGCTGATCCGTCCTGACGACGAGACGTACTCCACACAAGCTGCCGAACCTACGCACGCCGGAGTGTCGCGACAGTTCGATCACGGCTGCTGTGCATCGTGTTTCACGTGAAACGTCGCTCACTGTTGCACGGCATTATCAGCCGGGGCCGCGCTGCGGCCGAACCCCGCGACCGAAAGCCCCTTGGTTCACTCGATGAGGGTGTGAAGTTGTCCACAGAGGTGGATTTCTCCACAGAACAACAGGCCTCACTGGTTCACAACCCCGAAGACATGGGAGGCTCTGTTCATTGCGAGCCTGAAGTCGAGGAGAGTGAATCCTTGCGGTCCGACGCCAACATCGCGGGACCGATGACCGATCCGGTCCCCGGTCCCCGTACCGAGTCGATGGGGGAGGATGTTTCACGTGAAACACCGCCCCCGATGGACGACACTCCGATCGGTCGTGCTGCCCAACTGGCGGTGGAGGCGCTGAATCGCGCCGGCGAGGGCCTGCCACGGCCCGAGCAGACCCGCATCATCGTGGTCGCCAACCAGAAGGGCGGCGTGGGGAAGACGACGACTACGGTCAACCTCGCCGCTTCGCTGGCTGTGCACGGCGGCCGTGTCCTCGTGGTCGACCTCGACCCCCAGGGCAACGCGTCCACGGCCCTGGGAATCGACCACCATGCCGAAGTGCCGTCCATCTACGACGTGCTGATCGACAGCAAACCGCTGGCCGAAGTCGTTCAGCCCGTCCCCGATGTCGAAGGACTCTTCTGCGCGCCCGCCACCATCGATCTCGCCGGTGCGGAGATCGAGCTGGTGTCCCTGGTGGCGCGGGAGAGCCGACTGCAGCGGGCGATCCAGGCGTACGAGCATCCGCTGGACTACATCCTCATCGACTGCCCGCCCTCACTCGGTCTGCTGACGGTCAACGCGTTGGTCGCCGGCGCGGAGGTGCTCATCCCGATCCAGTGTGAGTACTACGCGTTGGAGGGTCTGGGGCAACTGCTGCGCAACGTCGACCTGGTGCGGGGGCACCTCAACCCCGCCCTGCATGTCTCGACGATCCTGCTCACCATGTACGACGGCCGGACGCGACTCGCGTCGCAGGTCGCGGAAGAGGTGCGCACCCACTTCGGCGACGAGGTGCTGCGGACGAGCATTCCCCGCTCGGTCCGCATCTCCGAGGCGCCGAGCTACGGACAGACAGTGCTGACCTATGATCCGGGGTCCAGTGGTGCCTTGTCCTATCTTGAGGCGGCACGAGAAATCGCTCTGAAGGGTGTCGGCGTCAGCTACGACCCGACGCAGGCCCATATCGGCGCCCAGAGCAACCCGAGCATGGTGGAGGGGATTCAGTGAGCGAGCGACGGAGGGGTTTGGGCCGTGGTCTCGGCGCACTGATCCCCGCGGCCCCGACGGAGAAGACGCCGGCCCCGGCTGCGGCTTCCGCGTCCCCCGCATCGGTTCCGGTGCTGACGACCGAGCGCGGAGTGGCCGCGGCGAAGGTGGCCACGCTGCCGCCTGTTTCACATGAAACCGAGGAGCCGTCGCTGTACGGCGCCGCGGAGACGCCCGCGGCTCCCATGGGCGCCCACTTCGCGGAACTTCCCCTCGACTCCATCAGCCCGAACCCGCGCCAGCCGCGTGACGTCTTCGACGAGGACGCGCTGCAGGAACTCGTCACCTCCATCAAGGAGGTCGGGCTCCTCCAGCCGGTCGTCGTTCGACAGGTCGGCCCCGCGCGCTATGAGCTCATCATGGGTGAGCGGCGCTGGCGGGCCAGCCGTGAGGCCGGTCTTGAGGCGATTCCGGCGATCGTGCGGGCCACGGAGGACGACAAGCTTCTCCTGGACGCCCTCCTGGAGAACCTGCACCGCGCGCAGCTGAACCCGCTGGAAGAGGCCGCGGCCTACGACCAGCTCCTGAAGGACTTCAACTGCACGCACGACCAGCTGGCCGACCGCATCGGTCGCTCACGCCCTCAGGTCTCCAACACCCTGCGTCTGCTGAAGCTCTCGCCGGCGGTCCAGCGGCGGGTCGCCGCGGGGGTCCTCTCCGCCGGTCACGCCAGGGCGCTGCTGTCCGTCGAGGACTCGGAGGAGCAGGACCGACTCGCCCACCGGATCGTGGCCGAGGGTCTCTCCGTCCGGGCCGTCGAGGAGATCGTGACCCTCATGGGCTCGCGGCCGCAGACGGCTCAGCGCTCCAAGGGCCCGCGGGCCGGTGCCCGGGTCTCCCCGGCGCTCAGTGACCTGGCGACCCGGCTCTCGGACCGCTTCGAGACGCGGGTGAAGGTCGACCTGGGGCAGAAGAAGGGGAAGATCACGGTCGAGTTCGCCTCCATGGAGGACCTCGAGCGGATCCTTGGCACGCTCGCCCCGGGCGAGGGTCCGGTCCTGCAGAAGGGCCTTGCGGAGGGTGACTCGGAGGAGTCCGAGGCCTAGGCAGTCCGGGGCAGGCCGAGTGGTCTCGCTCGGCCGGTGGACGAGGCGGGCCGTGTCCGGTGTGTACGGACACGGCCCGCTCTTTGCTTTCAGGCGGTATCGATGGAATGGCTGTGTGGATACGATGCGTTCAGGTATGGCGCATCCACCTGGCAGTACCTCTGAGAGGGGGCAGGGGCCATGCGAACGATGAGCCGCACCGGGCTGGTGGGCGCGGGCCTTGGACTCGGCGCGGTCGGCGGCTTCGTCGGCAGCCTGCTGAGAGAACGGAGCGCTCTGACAGCCGCTCGCGACGCTGCGGGCGAAGGAAGCGAGGAACAGCCTTCATGGGGCGTCGGCTCGTACCGCTCACGCTGGACAACCTTCAGGACCTTCCCAAGCGTTGCCGCTCGTGTGTCTTCTGGGAACTGGACCCCGTCAGCGGTGAGGCCGCGATAAAGGCGGGCACGGCCGCGCTGGAGAAAGAGGCATGGATCTCGGCAGTCCTGCTGGACTGGGGATCATGCGGCCGGGTCGTGTACATCGACGACGTTCCGGTGGGCTTCGTGCTCTATGCACCGCCCGCTTACGTCCCCCGCTCCACGGCGTTTCCCACGAGCCCCATGTCGCCGGACGCGGTACAGCTGATGACCGCGTTCATCATGCCGGGCTACCAGGGGCAGGGGCTGGGCCGGGTGATGGTCCAGACGGTCGCCAAGGATCTCCTGCGCCGGGGCTTCAAGGCCATCGAAGTCTTCGGAGACGCTCGGTGGAGGGAGCCCGCGTGTGTTCTGCCGGCCGACCACCTCCTGGCGGTGGGGTTCAAGACCGTACGGCCGCATCCCACGTACCCGCGCCTGCGGCTGGAGTTGCGGACGACGCTCTCCTGGAAGGAAGACGTCGAGATGGCGCTCGACCGGCTCCTGGGGGCCGTACAGAAGGAGCCTGCGCTCCGTCCTCTCTGACGGTCTGACGGGCCGTGTCAACGCGAAGGGGCCGACCCGGACGGGTCGGCCCCTTCATGTTTCACGTGAAACATCACTCAGCGATGAAGTCCTCGAGGTCGCGGACGATCGCGGCCTTCGGCTTGGCACCGACGATGGTCTTGGCGACCTCGCCGCCCTGGTAGACGTTCAGCGTCGGGATGGACATGACGCCGTACTTGGCAGCCGTACCCGGGTTCTCGTCGATGTTGAGCTTGACGACCTCGATCTTGTCGCCGTACTCCTTGGCGATCGCCTCGAGCGACGGGGCGATCTGGCGGCACGGACCGCACCAGGCGGCCCAGAAGTCCACCAGGACGGGCTTGTCGCTCTTGAGGACGTCCTGCTCGAAGGAGTCGTCGGTCACGTTCTTCAGGTCGGCCACTGCGGGGGCTCCTTTTACTGGTGTGCGGTGGGGCGGAAGGGGGTCAGACGGAGGTCTTCTCGGGCTCGGCCTGCTCCTCGTCCGCCAGGGCCGCGAGGAAACGCTCGGCGTCGAGAGCGGAGGAGCAACCGGTGCCGGCGGCGGTGATCGCCTGGCGGTAGGTGTGGTCGACGACGTCACCGGCGGCGAACACACCGGTCACGTTGGTGCGGGTCGAGGGGGCGTCGACCTTGAGGTAGCCCTCCTCGTCCAGGTCGAGCTGGCCCTTGAAGAGTTCGGTGCGCGGGTCATGGCCGATCGCGATGAACAGGCCGGTGACCGCCAGGTCGCTCAGCTCGCCGGTCTTGAGGTTGCGCAGCTTCAGACCCGCCAGCTTCTGGTCACCCTGGATCTCGGCGACCTCGCTGTCCCATACGAATTTGATCTTCGGGTCGGCAAAGGCGCGATCCTGCATCGCCTTCGAGGCGCGCAGGGTGTCCCGGCGGTGGACGATCGTCACGGACTTGGCGAAGCGGGAGAGGAAGGTGGCCTCCTCCATCGCGGTGTCGCCGCCGCCGATCACGGCGATGTCCTGGTCCTTGAAGAAGAAGCCGTCACAGGTGGCACACCAGGAGACACCGCGACCCGACAGCGCGTCTTCGTTCGGCAGGCCGAGCTTGCGGTGCTGCGAGCCGGTGGTGACGATGACGGCCTTCGCCTTGTGCACGGTGCCGGCGGTGTCCGTGACGGTCTTGATCTCACCGGTCAGGTCGACGGAGACCACGTCGTCCGGGACGAGCTCGGCGCCGAAGCGCTCGGCCTGGGCGCGCATGTTGTCCATGAGCTCGGGGCCCATGATGCCGTCCTGGAAGCCGGGGAAGTTCTCCACCTCGGTGGTGTTCATGAGCGCACCACCGGCGGTGACGGCGCCCTCGAAGACCAGCGGCTTCAACGACGCGCGCGCGGTGTAGAGCGCCGCCGTGTAGCCGGCGGGCCCGGAGCCGATGATGATCACGTTACGGACGTCGCTCACGGCTAGTTTCCTCGTCTCTGGTCTGCGTCGTCGGACCGGCGGGAGCGCCTTTCGGAACTCTCACCCCACCCAACGGATCCTAAGGGGCGCGCATTCCCGCTGTGTCCGGGTACACGGGGCATGGCACCGGAACGCGTGAAGACGCGACACCGTACGGGATACCACCGGAGACGCAGACGAAGCTTCGGCGCTACGGCCGGATGTAGGACTGCCTCAGCAGAACCTTGGCCTTCGTCTGCGGATGGGAGACACACGCCGTGTCGACGAGGTACGCGTTCACCTTCGTGCTGTCCGAGGGATCGGATAGAACGACGAGCAGGGCGTGGGTGCCCTTGTAGGTGACCGCCTCGGTCGCCAGCGCCACATCATTGCGGCCGATGCCGTTCTGGATACAAGGAGGCACCGAGGGCGCACGGTCGATCTTGGGCGAGACGAGGCCAGGGTCACTCTGCACGCCCACGCTGCTGTGCGGAGCGGAGGAGCCGCGTCCCCGGGTCTGCGCCTTGGCGAGGAGGTCGGTCACTTGCTTCTCCAGCCTGCTGTCGGAGAAGGTGTCCGCCGTCGCGGTCTGTCGGCCGCCGGCTTCCGGACGGGAGGGCTTGCCGTCGTCGAGCGTGGCGATCAGTACGGATCCGAGTCCCAGTGCGGCGATCGCGAAGACGCCACCGAGAACGGCGATCCTGCGACGTGCCGCCCTCTTGCGGTTCTTACGGCCCGGACCGGTCGTCGAGACCCGTGCCCGCCCGGAGGGACGATCCGCGGTTGCCGATGTTTCACGTGAAACATGAGCGCTGTCGTCGGTGTCAGGTGCGGTGGCGCCCAGGAGGAGGGCCTCCGCGGCGAGGGCGGCGTCGATGCGACCGGCGACGTCGGCGGGCATCTGAGGTGGTTCGGGAAGCGTGCCAAGCAGTCCCCTGATCTCCTCCAGGGACGCATAGACGTCCGCGCAGAGTTCGCACGCGTCGAGATGCTGCCGTATGTCGGCGGTACGGGTCGCGGGAAGGAGTCCCTCGGTGAGGTCGGAGATCTCGGCGACGTCCGGGTGCCCGGCCCTGTCCGTCGTGGATGTCACGATCGCCCACCTCCGCCCTTCACAGCAGCTGAATCGCTTGGCCCGTTATCACGTGGAGCGGCAGTCGGCGGCCCCGCTGCCGGTGGGACGGATGTCCCCTGAGTCCGGTTCCGCCTTTCACCCTGTTCTTTTCCTGTACCGGCGCTTTCCGGCCGGAGATGGGTGAGCAGCGGCAGGAGTCTCGCTCTGCCACGGGCGCAGCGGCTCTTGACGGTTCCGGTCGGGACGTCGAGCATGGCGGCGGCTTCGGCGACGGGGTATCCCTGCATGTCCACGAGGACGAGGGCGGCACGCTGGTCGGGCGGGAGGGTGCCGAGCGCCTCCAGCAGCTGGCGGTGCAGGTCGTTGCGCTCCGCTGGAGCCGACGCTTCCTCGTGCGGCTCCAGCAGCTGCTCCAGCCGTTCGGTGTCGTCGACCGGAGCGGTCTTGCGCGAGGCAGCCTTGCGGGCGCGATCGAGACAGGCGTTCACCGTGATGCGGTGGAGCCAGGTCGTGACGGCCGACTGTCCGCGGAAGGTGTGGGCGGCCCGGTAGGCGGACACGAGCGCATCCTGAACGGCGTCGGCGGCTTCCTCACGGTCGCCCAGCGTCCGCAGCGCCACGGCCCAGAGACGATCCCGATGCCGACGTACGAGCTCACCGAAGGCGTCCGGGTCGCCCTCTACATGGCGGGTGAGAAGATCCTGATCGCTTGCGTCGCCATATGCGTTCCCATCTGCCATCGGACCCCCTCCCGTGTACGACGTGCTCAGCCTGTGAACTTCAGGTCGGTTATGGCCTGCTTGTATCCCACGCCGCTGTACGAGTCTCCCGGCGCGTACGGCAGGGCCGTGAACCAGACGAGCACGTACCGGCTCTTCACCGGCTTGGTGACCGTCACCTTGGCGGTCGTTCCCGTCGTCGTCACCGAGCCCATTTTCGTCATCGACGCCAGCGGAACCGACGAACTCATGGAATCGGTCGCGTACAGCGTGACGGTCGTGTGGTTGCCGCCGAACAGAAGCCCTATCGAGGCGGCGGACACCTCCTGCTTCGAGCCGAAGTCGTAGACGATACCGACGCCGGGCTTGAAGAGGGGGTTCATGTTCGGACCGTCCTTGTAGCTGGCGGTGCGCCAGTACGTGGAACTGTCGTGGTCGTAGGTCTTGTCGACGTCGTTGGGGTGCTGTGCGTCGCCCTTGGCGACGTATTCCTGCGCTCCCTGGATGGCGAGGGTCCTGACCGGCTTCGGGGCCTTGCTGTTCTTGTCGTTGCCGTCCGTCGTCTGGGTCTTGTTGGTGTCGTCGGACTTGTTGCCGCTGTCCATGAGGACTTCCGCGAGCTGCCAACTGCCCAGCCCCAGCGCGGCGATGAGGAGCGCCGACACGGCCCACTTCAGTGCCCTGCCGGTACGACTCTGCAGCGGGGCCGGCGGTGACGGGACGGGCTGGGTGGCGCCCGGACGCGGTGCCGGACGGCCGTAGGTGCCCTGCTGGTAGGTCGTGCGCTGGTACTCCGGCGGTGCGGTGAACGCCGGCTCCGGCGGGCGGATGCGCGGCATCTCGCCGATCGCCTTCACCAGCTCCTCCGGCGTCGTGCAGGGAGACTCGTGCCGGGACGCGGTCGCCCCGTCGTTGGCCAGCGCGCGCATGCTGAGCTCGGACAGGCCGCGGTGCACGCCCGCCCGCACCTGGTCCGGCGCGATCAGGCCGACGTCCTTGGGCAGCCCGGACAGACCGTAGGCGTCGCTCTCGTACGGCCAGCGCTGGGTGAGTGCCGCGTACAGCAGCGCGCCGATGGCCTCCGTGTCCGTGCGCTGCGGGGTGGCGGAGCTGATGCCGCGCAGCGCGGCGTTCACGGCGAGGCCGCGGATGCGCCACTGGCCGGTCGAGGTGCGCAGCACGGCGTTGGGGTTCAGGCGCAGATGGGCCAGGCCCTCACGGTGTGCGGCAGCCATCGCCGAGGCGATCTGACTGACCATCTGGTAGGCCTCGTACACCTCGAGCGGGCCCGGGGCGAGGAGGGTGGTCAGCTCGACGGCGTCGGGGAGCCACTCGTGGACGACGTAGACGAGGTCGTTCTCCTCGACCGCGTCCAGCACCTGCACGAAGCGCGGATCACCGAGCAGCGCCGAGGAACGGGCCGCGGCCAGTACGGAACGTGCCCGCGCGTGATCCGCGGGCAGGATGTGGACGCCGACGGCGCGGCGGAGTTTCTCGTCCACGGCCCGCCAACTGCTGAATCCGTCCAGACGGGTGACGCACTCCTCCAGGCGGTACCGTCTGGCGAGTTTGTGACCGCTGTGCAGCTCGGGCGCTGAGGCCTCCCCGGAACCTTCGGTCCCGCCACTCCCCTGTGCCTCGTCGATCTCCGTGTCCCGCTCCCGGTTCTGGGCCACCCCGTCGGCCGTGGACTGGTCCGCCTGTGCGGTCAGCGGCTCGTCGCCGCTGTTGTCTGCCACGTCGACGGCAGCCGTGCTCCGTTCCGCCACCGTCGTCCCTGCCTCCCCATCCATTGCGCGCCGACCGCCATCCGTGCGCGCCGTCCGACGCCGAAACCAATTGTGCCCACAGTCCGCCGCTATGCACGACACGCGGTGGCGGACGATGGTTGTGCGCGTACCCCCGCGTCAGCGCCCCAGACGCCCGCGGACCATGCCGACCAGCGAGTTGAGCTCCTCGATGCGCATCTTGCGAGCCGCGAGGAAGAAGGTCCCGAGCAGGACCGCCCCACCGACCAGCAGCGAGGCGAAGGACCCGACGACGCCCTGGCCGAGCGCGTGGCCGATTCCGTAGCAGGCGGCGCCGCTGAGGGCGGCCGCGGGCACCGAGGCGATGCCGAGCCTGGCGTACGTCCGCAGGACACGGGCGCCGTCCAGGTCGCCGCCCAGCCGCTTGCGCAGCCGGTTCCAGGCGACACCGACGCCGATGGCGTAGGCGAGGCCGTAGGCGGCGGCCATGCCGGCCACGGCCCAGCGGGCCGGCAGCACGAGATAACAGAGGGCGGAGGCAGCCGCGTTGAACGCGGCCACGATGACCGTGTTGTAGAAGGGGGTTCGGGTGTCCTCGTAGGCGTAGAAGGCGCGCAGGACGACGTACTGCACGGAGTACGGGATGAGACCGAGACCGAAGGCCATCAGCATGTAGCCCATGTTGGTGGCGGCGCCCGTGCCCGACGTGCCGAAGATGAGCGTGCACATCGGGATGCCGAGGGCGAGGAAGCCGAAGGCGATCGGCACGATCGCGACGGCCGTGGTGCGCAGGCCTTGGGAGATGTCGTCGCGGACGGCGCCGCCGTCGCCCTCGGCGGCCGAGCGCGAGATGCGGGGTAGAAGGGCGGCCATCAGGGAGACCGTGATGATGGCCTGTGGCAGGCCCCAGATGAGCTGGGCGTTGGCGTAGGCGGAGAAGCCGGTCCCGGCGATGTTCGTGTCCTTGACGGCTGCGGTGGCCAGCTGGGTGACGACGAGCGCGCCCGCCTGGTTCGCGAGGACGAAGAGCACGGTCCACTTGGCGAGCATCGCCGCCTTGCCGAGACCGTGGCCCTTCCAGTCGAAGCGCAGCCGCAGCCGGAAGCCCGTCTCGCGCAGGTAGGGGATCATCGCCAGCGCCTGGACGACGAGTCCGAGCAGGACGCCGATGCCGAGGAGCCGCTGCCCCTCCGGCGGAATGGTGGTGACGCTCATGCCGGAGTCCCTGGAGGTGCCGTACACCCACAGGAACATGCCGAGCGTCACGATGATGACGATGTTGTTGAGGACCGGCGTCCACATCATGGCGCCGAACTTCCCGCGGGCGTTGAGCACCTGACCCATCACCACGTGGACGCCCATGAAGAAGATCGAGGGCAGGAAGTACCGGGTGAAGGTGATGGCGACCTCATTGGCGGCGGGATCGCTCGCCACGGGGTTCGACAGCATCCGCACCAGGATCGGCGCGATGAGGACGCCGACCACGGTGAGAGCGGCCAGCGCGACCATCACGAGGGTCAGCAGACGGTTGGCGAAGGCCTCCCCGCCGTCCTCGTCCTCCTTCATCGACCGCACCAGCTGTGGGACGAAGACGGAGTTGAGGCCGCCGCCCACGGTGAGGATGTAGATCATCGTCGGCAGCTGGTAGGCCACCTGGAAGGTGTCGCCGAGGAGCGCGGTGCCGAGCGCCGAGACGATCAGTGCGGAGCGGATGAAGCCGGTGAGGCGGGAGACCATCGTGCCCGCGGCCATGACGGCACTGGACTGCAGCAGCCCGGAGGCCCGGCCGCCCTTCTTCGCGGCCGGAGCTGCGGCGGCGGCCGGGGGCGCGGCGGGCGCGGGGGTGAGGTTCATGGTCTGGTCGTCGACCGGCGCCGACGCGGGGGTCTGCGCACCCGGAGCGGTCGCCGGGCCCGGCACCGTCAGGGCTTCGGGCGTCAGAGGTCCTGCGCCCTGCTGCTGGTCCCGGAAGAGGTGCGCGAAGGCGTCGTGCTCGGGACGCTCCTCGCCGGCCCGGGTCACCAGATCGTCGACACCGACGTACTGGGTGGTCCGAGGGTCGTCGCCGTGCGGCAGGTACTGGGTCGCGCCGTCCGGCTCGGGCGCCGGGGGCCGTGCCCACATGCGCGGGTCGGGGGCGTACGGCGACTGGGGCGGCTGGGCGTACAGCGGCTGCTGCGGCTGGTAGCTGCCCGGGGGAGGCGGAGGGTGCGCGGCACGGTCGTAGAGCGCCTCGGCGACGGGATCCTGCGCCGCCAGGTCCTGTGCGCGGTAGGGGTCCTGGGCATAGGCGTCCTGGAGGTACATGTCGGCGGGCGGCTGCGGCGGCACCTGACCGGGCTCGGGCGGCGGGCCCTCGGGATACCCCGAGCTGCCCGCGGCCTGGCCGCGGTCACCGTCGTACGGCGCGTTCATGGTTACCCCACCTCATAGTCCCGGGCCCACGGCCACGACATCCTCAACGGTCCACTCTCTCACCCGTGCCGGACGGGTCCGTGCTTTCCGCTGCGGTGTCCGCTGTCGGGTCACTCGGCTGCTGCGGGTCGTCTGCCCGGGCATCGGTGCCCGACTCCTCCTTGAGACGGCTGTCGGGGCCCTCTGGGTTCTCCGGTCCCTCGTCGCCCTCGGCCGCCGTGTCGTCCGGACCGTTCTCCGCGGCTTCGCGGGCAGCTGCCCGCTTGCGCTGGGTGTACATGCGGAAACCGGCGAGGACGAGCAGCAGGAAGCCGCCGCCGATGACCAGCATCACGGTGGCCGTGAACTCGGTGACCTTGACCTCGAAGGAGACCGGGCCGCCGTACTTCTGACCGTCCTCCGTGTACAGCTGGGCCGTCACGGTCGCCTGGCCGTTGGCCTTGGCCGTCGTGGTGAACTTCACCGTCTGGCTGTGGCCGCCGGAGACCGCGATGGGCTGTTCGTCGTAGGCGTCATCGCCGATCTTGAGGCGGGTGGGGCTGTTCGAAGTGAGCCGCAGCACCAGGTGCTGGACGCCCTGCACCAGGTTGTTCTGGACGGTGACGGGGATCGTGGCGCTGCGTCCGGACAGCTTGGTGTCGGACTTGTCGATCAGCTTGACCTGGCCGGTCAGGCCGGTGAGGTAGGTGTCGACGTCGGTGCGGAAGCTCTGCGCGGCGTACGGGCGGCCGCGCCACGACGTGGACATCTCGCGGTTCATGGCCCGCCCGAAGGGGGTCACCACCCGTGACTCGTTGCTCAGGATCACCCGGAAGTTGTCGAGCTTGTCCCGGGTGCCCGCGATCTGCTCGAAGGCCGAGCGCGGCAGCTCCTGCCTGCGCAGCGAGGAGGGGTACTCCGAGGCCGACGGCACCTTGGTGGTGGCGGCGGGATCCGGCTTGGCCTTCGCGGCCGCCGTGAGTTTCTCGGACTGGGACCAGTTCCCGGCCTCGAGGTCCGTCACCGCCTCGGCCATGGCCTGGGCCTGGCGCGTCGTCGGGATGCGCTGCGGGGCGACGACGATGTTGCGCTGCTTGTTCGTCTGGGTGTTCAGGGCGAGGCTCTGGGCGAGGAACCTCTGCACGGCCAGCGTGGACGCGGCGGCCTTGGTCAGATCGCCCTGGAAGGCCGTCGACAGACGGGAGTCCGCGACCACCGCCGTGACGCCGCCACCGATCGGACGGGCGGCGGAGGGCGTGTACGACAGGCCGCCGGTCTCCTGGAGGCTGTCGCTGCGGGCGATGATCTGGTCGGCGCCGGCGGAGGTGGCGACCTTCACGATCGACGGGTCGACGGCGCCGTCCACGGGCCAGGCGAAATCGGTCGTCGGGGTGACGTGCAGCACCGTCTTCACCGTGGTGGCGGCGACGTCCGTGGCTTCCTTGAGGTGGCTCAGCGAGCCGGTGACGCTGGTGCCGTTGTGGGCGAGGGAGGCCAGATCCGGGTCGGCGAAGGGGAGGGCGACGACCTCCTTGTCCGCCACCGCCTGTTGCAGCTCGTCGAGCCACTGCTTCGCGATCGCCTGGTGCGTGCCCGCCGTGGTGCCGCCCGCGGTCTGGATCTTGTAGCTGCCGGTCATGGCGTCGACGGAGGCCAGCAGGTCGGGGTCGATGACCCAGGTCACGTCGAGGTTCTTGCCCAGCGAGAGCATCTCGTCCAGGCGGCCGCCGGGGGAGATCGCCTTGGCGAGGTCGTCGTTGAGGAAGACCGGCGTCTGCTGCTGGTTCGACCCGGTCTCCGCCGTCATGTGGACGTCGGAGACCAGAGGCCACAGGAACGTCGTCTTCGTCTTGGTGTCCGCGGCGTCGGGCTGCCAGGGCAGGAAGGTTCGCTGGACACCGAGAACCTGGTTCCACGGCTGGGCGGAGGTCTGGCCGGAGAGCGAGACCGCGAACTGGTACACCCCGTCGTCACCGAGGTCCAGCTTGTCGACCGGCACGGAGATGCTGAAGGGCTCGGCGACCCCCGGGGTGAGCTTGGCGAAGTCCTCGACATACTTGCCGCCCACCTCCGTGCCGGTGGGGCCCTGGAGGCTGTCGCTGTCGCGGGCGGCGCTGTCGATGCCGGAACGCGTGGTCAGCTCGGGGCCGACGCGCAGTCCCACATGGGCGTCGGTGACCGCCTGCTTGCCGTTGTTGGTCACCGTCCCGGACACGGTGAGGGTGTCGCCGTCCGTGGGGACGGTCGGACTGAGGGAGTCGAGGGCGATGGCGACCGAGCCGGAGCCGGAGGCGTCCTGCAGGGAGGTCCGGCCCTCGGCGTCCGCGTGGCTCGCGGCGGGCAGCTGCAGCAGACCGGCCAGCAGCGGTGCCCCGGCGAGCAGCGCCCCGGAGCGCCGCAGCCAGCGGCGGGCAGGTGAGGGACTCGTCCCCTGGAAGTCTGCCGCCTCGGCCACGCGCTCGCCCGTCCCTCGTCGTCGTCAGTGGTCGTCGCAATGTGCGTCCACGCATGGTAACGATGCGCGCTGAGGGGAAGTGCCGCGGACTGCTCCACAAGATCGGGGAACAAGAGCGTCCCGTCCCATATGTGCCTGTATAAGGACCACGGGGTTGTGCACGTTTAATGGAGGCGCCCACGGTCGTACGGGCCACGTACCCTCTTCTGTTGTGCCGAACGCCAACGAAGACAACGCCCCTGCCCTGAAGCAGACCCCGTCCAGCACGCCGGAAGGGGCGCTGAGGGTCGCCCCTGTCGCAGACGACCTCGCCCGCCGCTTCCAGGCGGCCGGCTTCTCGCTCGCCCTCGTCGGCGGTTCGGTCCGGGACGCGCTGCTGGGACGGCTCGGCAACGACCTCGACTTCACTACCGACGCCCGCCCCGAGGACGTCCTCAAGATCGTCCGGCCCTGGGCGGACGCCGTGTGGGAGGTGGGTATCGCCTTCGGCACGGTCGGCGCGCAAAAAGACGGCTACCAGATCGAAGTCACGACCTACCGGTCCGAGGCGTACGACCGCACCTCGCGCAAGCCCGAGGTGTCGTACGGCGACTCGATCGAGGAAGATCTCGTCCGGCGGGACTTCACGGTGAACGCGATGGCTCTCGCGCTTCCCGAGCAGAAGTTCATCGATCCCCACGACGGACGCGCCGATCTCGCCGCCCGTGTGCTGCGCACCCCCGGCACCCCCGAGGACTCCTTCTCGGACGACCCGCTGCGGATGATGCGCGCGGCACGTTTCGCCGCTCAGCTCGACTTCGAGGTGGCTCCCGAGGTCGTGACGGCCATGAAGGAGATGGCGGGGCGGATCGAGATCGTCTCGGCGGAGCGAGTTCGGGACGAGCTCAACAAGCTGATCCTGTCCGACAATCCACGCAAGGGTCTGACCCTCCTGGTCGACACCGGCCTCGCCGACCACGTTCTGCCCGAGCTGCCGGCCCTGCGACTGGAGAGCGACGAGCACCACCGTCACAAGGACGTCTACGAGCACACGCTCATCGTCCTGGAACAGGCGATCGAGCTGGAGGAGAACGGTCCCGATCTCACCCTGCGCCTGTCGGCGCTCCTGCATGACATCGGAAAGCCGCGTACTCGCCGCTTCGAGAAGGACGGACGCGTCTCGTTCCACCACCACGAGGTGGTCGGGGCGAAGATGACCAAGAAGCGCATGACGGCGCTCAAGTACTCCAACGAACTGGTGAAGGACGTCTCACGTCTGGTCGAACTCCACCTGCGCTTCCACGGATACGGCACGGGTGAATGGACGGACTCCGCGGTCCGCCGCTATGTCCGTGACGCCGGCCCTCTCCTCGGCCGGCTCCACAAGCTGACCCGCTCGGACTGCACCACCCGGAACAAGCGGAAGGCGGCGGCACTGTCCCGCGCCTACGACGGTCTCGAGGAGCGCATCGCCCAACTCCAGGAGCAGGAGGAGCTGGACTCCATCCGCCCGGACCTGGACGGCAATCAGATCATGGAGATCCTGGGTGTCGCGCCGGGCCCGGTCATCGGCCGGGCCTATCGGCACATGCTGGAACTGCGGCTGGAGAACGGACCGATGGAACACGACACGGCGGTGGCCGCGCTCAAGGAGTGGTGGGCCGAGCAGAGCTGAGCCTCTGTGTGAAACGGCGGCATGTTTCACGTGAAACATGCCGCCGCCGGACATGCGACGGGGCGGTGTTTCACGTGAAACACCGCCCCATGGCTGCGCGTCCTTGTTACTTGTGGTCCTTCAGGCAGAGCAGGAAGTCACTGCCGTCGCCGGACTCGGTGTACGTGTACTGGAAGTCCTTGGCCGCGGCCTCGCACTTCGTCGACGCCGAGAGCTCGGTGGAGTACGAACCCTTCACCTTCGCCAGCACCACGTACTGGGCCTTCGACGAGCCGCAGTCGACCACCTCGAGGTCCGGGTTGGTGTCGGAGGTGCTGCCGCGGTGCATGCAGTCGCCGACCTTGGCGGTGTTCGCGTCGTCCTGGCTGGCTATGTAGCCCACGATGGCCGCGACGGCCACGACCGCGACGATGACGATGTTCTTGATCGCCTTGAAGCTCAGCTTACGGCGAGGCTGCGCCGGAACCGGGGCGTACGGCGCGGCCCCCGGCGGGGGGAACCCGGGCTGTCCGGTCTGACCCGGCTGCTGCGGATAGGCGGCGTGCGGCGGATACGGCGTCTGAGGCTGCGTCTGGCCGTAGGGCTGCTGGCCCTGAGCGAACGGGTTCTGGCCCTGAGGCGGAGTGGTCACGTGGGTGTCCCCCTGAAAGTGAATGAGCTGCGCACATAAGAGGCGCGTAAGACGCAGGTAAGTTACCGGCCGCCACTGACACTGCTGTGACTCAGATGGACTCTGTGGCCTTCATGTGACACTTACGGCGCTCAAAGTGGGCCATAGTCGCAGCAATTGCTCCGTAGGTAACGGCGACCGCGACGACCACGGTCGTGGAACGGCCGTCCGGTGGCAGCATCAGTGCGGCGACCGCGGCAGCGCCGACGAAGGCGATGTTGAACAGGACGTCGTAGACGGAGAAGATCCGCCCGCGGAAGCCGTCGTCGACGCGGGACTGCACGATCGTGTCCGTCGCGATCTTCGCTCCCTGCGTCGTCAGACCCAGGACGAACGTCGCGACGAGCATGGGGCCGACGGCGAACGGGAGCCCGAGGGCAGGCTCCAGAACCGCGGCACTCGCTGCGCATACGACGATCCAGCGGCCGGGGCCGAGCCGTCCAGCCGCCCAGGGCGTCACGACCGCGGCCGCGAAGAAGCCGGCTGCGGACGTCCCCAAGGCCAGTCCCAGCAGCCGCAGTCCGTCGTCCGCGTTCGAGGAGAAGGCGTATCGGCACAGCATCAGCAGCATGACCAGCAGGGCGCCGTAGCAGAACCGCATCAGCGTCATCGTGAGGAGCGCCCAGGCCGCCTCCCGGCGCGTTGGGGCGGTCAGGTGCCGTACCGCTGCCGCCAGGTCGCGAGCGGTGCCGGCGAGTGCTGTACCGAGGCGCGGCGGTAGCAACTCCTGGTCGGGCCCGAGCAGTCCGGGGGCCAGGCGCAGTGAGGCGAACGCCCCGCACAGGTAGAGCAGGGCGCCCAGCAGCACCACGGCGGCGTCCGAGTCGGCCACCACCAGCCGTACGACGAAGGCGAGACCTCCGCCGGCGGTCGCGGCGAGCGTCCCGGCGGTCGGCGACAGGGAGTTGGCCATCACGAGCCGCTCCTCGTCCACGACGCGGGGCAGTGCGGCGGACAGGCCCGCGAGGACGAAGCGGTTGACGGCGGTGACGCAGAGCGCGGAGGCGTAGAAGAGCCAGTCCGGGACGTGGGTGAGGATCAGAACGGCCGTGGCCGAGGCCATCAGGGCGCGCAGCAGGTTGCCGTAGAGGAAGACCTGGCGACGGCGCCAGCGGTCCAGGAGAACGCCCGCGAAGGGGCCGACCAAGGAGTACGGGAGCAGCAGGACCGCCATCGCGGAGGCGATCGCGGCGGCCGAGGTCTGCTTCTCCGGCGAGAAGACCACGTAGGCGGCCAGCGCGATCTGGTAGACCCCGTCGGCTCCCTGGGAGAGCAGTCGTACGGCGAGCAGTCGTCGGAAGTTCCGGAAGCGGAGCAGGACGCGCAGGTCGCGGACGACGGACATGGGGCACAGCCTCACATACGGGGAGGGTCCCCGGGCACGTGGCCCGGGGACCCTCTGGAGCCCTGGCAGGAGCGTTTTCAGTGCGTGGCGCTGCGAGCCGCTTAGCGCTCGACCTCACCCTTGATGAACTTCTCGACGTTCTCGCGGGCCTCGTCGTCGAAGTACTGGACCGGCGGGGACTTCATGAAGTAGCTGGAGGCCGACAGGATCGGGCCGCCGATGCCGCGGTCCTTGGCGATCTTCGCGGCGCGCAGGGCGTCGATGATGACCCCGGCGGAGTTCGGGGAGTCCCAGACCTCGAGCTTGTACTCCAGGTTCAGCGGGACGTCGCCGAACGCGCGGCCCTCGAGGCGGACGTAGGCCCACTTGCGGTCGTCGAGCCAGGCCACATAGTCGGACGGACCGATGTGGACGTTCTTCTCGCCGAGGTCCCGGTCGGGGATCTGGGAGGTGACGGCCTGGGTCTTGGAGATCTTCTTGGACTCGAGGCGGTCGCGCTCGAGCATGTTCTTGAAGTCCATGTTGCCGCCGACGTTCAGCTGCATCGTGCGGTCCAGAACGACGCCGCGGTCCTCGAACAGCTTCGCCATGACGCGGTGCGTGATGGTGGCGCCGACCTGCGACTTGATGTCGTCGCCGACGATCGGGACGCCCGCCTCGGTGAACTTGTCGGCCCACTCCTTTGTGCCGGCGATGAAGACCGGAAGGGCGTTGACGAAGGCGACCTTGGCGTCGATGGCGCACTGGGCGTAGAACTTCGCCGCGTCCTCGGAGCCGACGGGCAGGTAGCAGACGAGGACGTCGACCTGCTTCTTCTTGAGGACCTTGACGACGTCGACCGGCTCGGCCTCGGACTCCTCGATGGTCTCGCGGTAGTACTTGCCGAGGCCGTCGAGGGTGTGGCCGCGCCGGACCTTCACACCGGTGTTCGGTACGTCGCAGATCTTGATGGTGTTGTTCTCGGAGGCGCCGATGGCGTCCGCCAGGTCAAGGCCGACCTTCTTGGCGTCCACGTCGAACGCGGCGACGAACTCGATGTCCTTGACGTGGTAGTCACCGAACTGCACGTGCATCAGGCCGGGGACCTTCGACGCCGGGTCGGCGTCCTTGTAGTACTCGACTCCCTGCACCAGCGACGCGGCGCAGTTGCCCACGCCGACGATGGCTACGCGAACCGAACCCATTCCGGTTGCTCCCTGTGTGTACGAGTGAGGCCCTGACTGGGCGCTCACGTGGCGGTGTCGTCGGGCGTATCCGGCCCGGGGGTGTCCCCGGGCCGGGGCAGGACGCCCGGCGCTCCAGATGTGGTGTCGTGCCGAGCGGGCCCCCCGGAGGCAGGACCCTTGAGGTCCCGTCCGGCCCGCTCGCTCTCGATGAGCTCGTTCAGCCAGCGCACTTCGCGCTCCACGGACTCCATCCCGTGGCGCTGGAGCTCAAGCGTGTAGTCGTCGAGGCGCTCCCGGGTGCGGGCGAAGGAGACACGCATCTTCTCCAGGCGCTCCTCCAGCCGGCTGCGGCGGCCCTCCAGCACGCGCATGCGCACGTCGCGTGACGTCTGCCCGAAGAAGGCGAAGCGGGCGGCGAAGTGCTCGTCCTCGTACGCGTCGGGGCCCGTCTGCGACAGCAGCTCCTCGAAGTGCTCCTTGCCCTCCGCCGTCAACCTGTAGACGATCTTGGCGCGACGCCCTGCGAGTGGTGCGGCGAGGGCGTCCTCAGGAGCGTTGCCCGACTCCTCGGTCAACCAGCCGTTGGCGACCAGCGTCTTGAGGCAGGGGTACAGCGTCCCGTAGCTGAACGCGCGGAACACGCCCAGTGACGTGTTGAGCCGCTTGCGCAGCTCGTATCCGTGCATCGGGGACTCGCGGAGCAGGCCGAGGACGGCGAACTCGAGGATCCCGGACCTCCGGCTCATCCCCTCGCCTCCTCGCCTTTATCTCGCTCCGATGTATCGACTCGATACATCATGACGATAGAACGGCCTTCCGGATGGGACAAGTGGGGAGACGGTGAACGGGATCACACCACTTATTCATCCGAGGCAAGTTGTCTGGTTTAGGGCGAACTTGGGAACTCGGCGGGTTTTGACGGTGCGTAGTCTGTGCGCCATGCACACCACCGGGAACCGAGTGACGCGAGGGGGCGTCGTCGTCCTGGGTGCCGTACGGATGAATGCGGGATCGACCACATCCGTACTTCGGGGGGACCGGAAACCAGCTGCCGTTTCCAGGCGCGCACGGGTGCGCCTGCCCGAGGAGTAGTCGTTCGATGAGCGAGCACCGTCGCAAACCGCCGCAGCCGCAGGGAGGCGGACGTGCCGCGGCCCGACGCGGCCAGTCCGGCTCGTCCTCCGGCCGCCGTGCGGCACCGCGAGGCGCCACCGGGTCCCCGGCCGATTACGGGCTGGGCCAGGAGTTGGGTGGCGAGGAACGGTCGTACGAAGGCCGAGCCGACGCCCGCCGCGCCGCACAGAGAAACGCAGGGGGCCGCCGCAGAACGGCCGAGCCCGCCCGCGGAGGTCGACGCGGCGGACCCGCACCTGGGCGGGGACGGGCAGTCGGTCCTCCCCAGAAGCGGTTCATCGACTACCCGCGCGCGGGAAAGTACGGCGCCGCGCGCTGGGTGCCGTCCTGGAAGTTGGTGAGCGGGCTCTTCATCGGGTTCTTCGGCAGCCTGGTGGCCGCCGCGGGCATCGCCTACGCCATGGTGGGCGTTCCGGACCTCGCGAAGACGGCGACGGCCCAGAACAACGTCTTCTACTGGTCCGACGGCAGCGAGATGGTCGCCACGGGTGGCGAGATCAACCGTCAGAACGTCAACCTCTCGCAGATCCCCAAGGAGATGCAGTACGCCGTCATCTCCCAGGAGAACAAGACCTTCTACTCCGACAGCGGCGTCGACCCGAAGGGCATCGCGCGGGCCGTGTTCAACATGGCCAGGGGCGGTGAGACCCAGGGCGGCTCCACCATCACCCAGCAGTACGTGAAGAACGCGATGCTGAACGACCAGTCGCAGACCATCTCCCGCAAGCTCAAGGAGATCTTCGTCTCGATCAAGGTCGGCACCACGGTCTCCAAGGACGAGATCATGGCCGGGTATCTGAACTCCGCGTACTACGGGCGCGGGGCGTACGGCATCCAGGCGGCCGCGCGCGCCTACTTCAACAAGGACGCCGTCGACCTGAACCCCGGCGAGTGCGCCTTCCTGGCCGCGATGCTCAAGGGCGCCACGTACTACGACCCGGCCGGCGCGACGTCCCTCGACCCGTCCGCCACCCCTGAGGCGAACCAGAAGCGGGCCCTGGCCCAGATGCAGGACACCCTGAACAAGATGGTGCAGTACGGCCATCTGAGCGCCGCGGACCGGGCCAAGTACACCACCCTTCCCACCTGGCAGAACCCCCGCTCCAACAACAAGCTGAGCGGCCAGGTCGGCTACCTCGTCGACCTTGCCAAGGCGTACCTGGTCAACAACACCAAGATCACGGCCGATGACCTGCAGAAGGGCGGCTACTCGATCTACACGACCTTCGACAAGAAGAAGGTCAAGGAGCTCCAGACCTCGATCACGAAGGTCCAGAAGGCCAACATCAAGCCCAAGCAGCGCCCGAACACGGACACCCACGTCCAGTTCGGCGGCGCTTCCGTGGACCCGACCACCGGTGCCATCAAGGCGATCTACGGCGGTGAGGACGCGACCAAGCACTTCACCGACAACGCCGACCAGACCGGTGCCCAGATCGGCTCGACCATGAAGCCGTTGGTGCTCGCGGCGGCGATGCAGTGGGGTGTCCGGGACAAGAGCCTCGGCCCGGAGCAGGCACAGGACGAGCGGACCCAGGTCTCCCCCAAGAGTCTGTACAGCGGCAAGAACAAGCTGAAGATCAAGGACTACGACGGGACGGTCTGGAAGAACGAGAAGGGACAGGAGTGGCTGCAGACCAACGACGGCAACGAGTCGTACGGCAATCCGCCCAACTACCAGATCGACCTGCGCGAGGCGATGCGTGAGTCGGTGAACTCCGCCTATGTGCAGCTCGGCATGGACGTCGGCCTGGACAAGGTCAAGCAGGCGGCCATCCTGGCGGGGCTGAAGCAGAGCAGCCTGGCCGGCACCAGTTTCCCGTCCTTCTCCATCGGTATCTCCGACCCGAGCGCGATCCGCATGGCGGGCGCCTACGCCACCTTCGCGGCCAGCGGCCAGCAGCGTGATCCGTTCTCCGTCACCAAGGTCACCAGCAAGGACGGCACGGTCTTCACCCACACGGACAAGCCCAATGAGGCCTTCACTCCGGCCGTGGCCAACAACGTCACCGACGTGCTGAGGACCGTGGTCGACAAGGGCACGGGTACCGCCGCGCAGCTGCCGGGACGTGAGGTCGCAGGCAAGACCGGTACGACGGACGGCAACAAGTCAGCCTGGTTCATCGGCTACACCCCGCAGCTGTCCACGGCGATCACGATGTTCCGGTACAACGACGACGAGACCCAGAAGAACCGCACCTTCCTGGAGATGTACGGAACGGGTGGTCAGAAGAAGATCCACGGTGCGTCGTTCCCGGCGGAGATCTGGCACGATTACATGGCGGAGGCACTGGCGAACGAGCCGGCGAAGGACTTCCCGACGCCGGAGCCCATCGGTGAGGTCGTCAACGACGTGCCGAGCCCGACGCCCACTCCGACGGTCGAGAACACCCCGGAGTCGAGCCCGACCCCGAGCCCGACCCCCAGCCAGACGCTGACCAGTCCGAGTCCCTCGCCGAGCCAGACCTGCCGGTTCAGCTGGCAGTGCACGGACACCGGCGGCACCAACACTGGCGGCACGGACGGAGGCGTGACCTCGACGCCGACGGCGACGGACACCTCCGGGACCGGCAACAGCCGAGGCAACGGCAATGGAGGCCTGTTCGGAGGCGGGGGCGGCTAGCCGTCAAAACGCCCAGTAAGGGTGTTTCACGTGAAACATGCACATGTTTCACGTGAAACAAGGGCCGCCGCACCTGAGAGGGTGGGGCGGCCCTCGGCGTATTCCCAGACATGTACGGCAGGATGTGCGACATGCCCAGCGCAGAATCGACGCAAGCGAGCGTGCACGGAGCGGACCTGGTGCGGCCGACCAAGGAGGACAAGGTCGCCACGGCCGGCAGCGAGCTGATCGGCGGCCCCCTCGGGCGGCGCGCCCTGCTCGGGACGTCCTGGTGGACCCCCGTCCGGGTCGTCGCGCTCGTCGCGATCGGCATGTTCGCCCTCGGAATGATCCAGAAGGCGCCCTGCTACAACAGCGCCTGGTTCTTCGGCGCCAGCTCCCAGTACACGAAGGCCTGTTACTCGGACATCCCGCACCTCTACCAGGGACGCGGATTCGCCGACGGGCTCGTGCCGTACTTCGACAAGCTTCCCGGCGACATGCCGTACCTCGAATACCCGGTGCTGACCGGCGTGTTCATGGAGGTGGCCGCCTGGCTCACACCCGGCAGCGGCAGCATCCAGGACCAGGAACAGTGGTACTGGATGGTCAACGCCGGGATGCTCATGGTGTGCGCGGCGGTCATCGTGGTCTGCGTGGCCCGCACACATGCGCGCCGCCCCTGGGACGGTCTGCTGGTCGCTCTGGCGCCCGCCTTCGCGCTCACCGCCACTATCAACTGGGACCTCCTGGCGGTCGCTCTGACGGCCGCGGCGATGCTGATGTGGTCCCGGAGTCGCCCCGTCGCCTTCGGCGTCCTCCTGGGCCTTGCCACGGCCGCCAAGCTCTATCCCGTGTTCCTGCTGGGGCCGCTGTTTCTGCTGTGCTGGCGCGCCGGCAAGTGGAAGGACTTCGGGAAGGCGTTGGCAGGCGCGGTCGTCTCCTGGTTCGTGGTGAACATCCCGGTGATGCTCTTCGCCTGGGACGGCTGGGTGCAGTTCTACAAGTTCAGCCATGACCGGGGCGTCGACTTCGGATCCTTCTGGCTGATCATGGCCCAGCACTCGACCAGCCCGCTCTCCACCGACACGGTCAACAACCTGGCCACGTCACTGGTGGTGCTCGGCTGCATCGGCATCGCGGTGCTCACGATGACCGCTCCCCGCCGCCCGCGCTTCGCTCAGCTGGCATTCCTGATCGTCGCGGTCTTCATCGTCACCAACAAGGTCTACTCGCCGCAGTACGTCCTGTGGCTCGTCCCGCTGGCGGTGCTGGCCCGGCCCAAGTGGCGGGACTTTCTCATCTGGCAGGCGTGCGAGGTCGTGTACTACCTCGGGATCTGGATGTACCTCGCGTACACGACCAGCGGGAACGCCCACAAGGGACTGCCCGAGGTCGGCTACCAGTGGGCCATCGCCGTCCACATCCTGGGGACGCTCTTCCTGTGCGCCGTCGTCGTGCGCGACATCCTCATGCCGGAACGGGACCCGGTACGCCGGTCCGGTGACGACGACCCCTCAGGAGGCGTACTCGACGGGGCGGAGGACGTCTTCGCCCTGGGAGCCGCCGCCCATCCTCCGCAGCACGGGGCCCACTTCGACGGGCCGCAGGTGGAGTGGGGCAGTCACGGCGCCACACCCCCGAGGGACGGTTCGCTCTGAGCGAACAGGACGCAGAAGGCCCACGCCAAAGGCCGTACACGGAGTGCTCGTGTACGGCCTTTCGGCTGCTCCGGCCTGTGGCTCAGCGATCGACGATGCGGTCGAACTGCGTGGTGGTGTGCCGTAGATGGGCCACCAGCTCCTCGCCGACCTTGGGCTCGGGCGCGTCCGACGGAACGAAGAGGATGGAGACCTGCATGTGCGGCGGCTCCGCGAACCACCGCTGTTTGCCGCCCCAGACGAACGGCGAAAGGTTCCGGTTCACCGTGGCGAGACCGGCCCGGGCGACGCCCTTGGCGCGCGGCATGACGCCGTGCAGCGCCTTCGGGGCCTCCAGGCCCACCCCGTGCGACGTACCGCCCGCCACGACCACCAGGAAGCCGTCCGAGGCCGCCTTCTGCTGGCGGTAGCCGAAACGGTCCCCCTTGGCCACGCGCGTGACGTCCAGGACCGCTCCGCGGTACTCGGTGGCCTCATGGTCCCCCAGCCACAACCGGGTGCCGATCCGGGCGCGGAAGCGGGTCTGCGGGAACTGCTGCTGCAGACGGTGGAGTTCCTCGGCTTTGAGGTGGCTGACGAACATCGTGTGCAGCGGCAGCCGGGCCGCCCGCAGCTGGTCCATCCAGCCGATGACCTCCTCGACGGCGTCCGAGCCGTCCGTGCGGTCCAGCGGCAGGTGGATGGCGAAGCCTTCGAGGCGCACATTCTCTATGGCGGCGTGCAGTTGAGGGAGGTCCTGGGCGCTGATGCCGTGGCGCTTCATCGAGGACATCACCTCGATCACCACCCGGGCGCCCACGAGGCCGTACACGCCGTCGATGGACGACACCGAGCGGATGACCCGGTCCGGCAGCGGCACGGGCTCCTCGCCACGCCGGTACGGCGTCAGCACCAGCAGGTCACCACCGAAGAAGTCCTTGATGCGCGCGGCCTCGTACGTGGTGCCCACGGCGAGGACGTCGGACCCCAGCCGCGTGGCCTCCTCCGCCAGCCGCTCGTGCCCGAACCCGTAGCCGTTGCCCTTGCAGACCGGGACGAGACCCGGGAACTGCTCCTGCACGTGCTTGTGGTGCGCCCGCCAGCGCGCGGTGTCGACGTAGAGCGTGAGCGCCATGGCCGGACCTGGAACCTTTCTGGTCGCTGCGGTGTATCAGAGGTATGGGAGCTATTGAAGCGAAGAACGCTACGTCAGCGACGCGACATGTAGATGTCGAGCGCCTTGTGGAGCAGCTTGTTGAGCGGGAAGTCCCACTCACCGAGGTACTCGGCCGCCTGGCCGCCCGTGCCGACCTTGAACTGGATGAGGCCGAAGAGGTGGTCGGTCTCGTCCAGCGAGTCGGAGATGCCCCGCAGGTCGTAGACGGTCGCGCCGAGCGCGTAGGCGTCGCGCAGCATCCGCCACTGCATCGCGTTCGAGGGCCGGACCTCACGGCCGATGTTGTCGGAGGCACCATAGGAGTACCAGACGTGGCCGCCGACGATCAGCATGGTCGCGGCCGAGAGGTTCACGCCGTTGTGGCGGGCGAAGTACAGCCGCATGCGGTTGGGGTCCTCGGTGTTGAGGGCCGTCCACATGCGCTGGAAGTACGACAGCGGGCGGGGCCGGAAGTGGTCGCGCACAGCGGTGATCTCGTACAGCCGCTGCCATTCCTCGAGATCGTGATAGCCGCCCTGGACGACCTCGACGCCGGCCTTCTCGGCCTTCTTGATGTTGCGGCGCCACAGCTGGTTGAAGTTCTTGTGGACCTCTTCCAGGGAGCGGTTGGCCAGCGGCACCTGGAAGACGTAGCGCGGCTGTACGTCACCGAAGCCGGCGCCGCCGTCCTCGCCCTGCTGCCAGCCCATGCGGCGCAGCTTGTCCGCCACCTCGAAGGCGCGCGGCTCGATGAAGTCGGCCTCGATGTCGCGCAGCCGCTTCACGTCCGGGTTCTGGATCCCCTGCTTGATGGAGTTCGCGTCCCAGCGTCGGATGATCACCGGCGGGCCCATCTTCACCGAGAAGGCGCCCTGGTGCTTGAGGTGCGCCAGCATCGGTTCCAGCCACTCGGTCAGATTTGGCGCGAACCAGTTGATGACCGGGCCCTCGGGAAGATAGGCGAGATAACGCTTGATCTTGGGCAGCTGGCGGTAGAGGACGAGGCCCGCGCCGACGAGTTCACCGGTCCGCTCGTCGAACCAGCCGAGGCTCTCGGAGCGCCACTCCGCCTTGACGTCAGCCCAGGCCGGAACCTGCATGTGGCTCGCCGACGGCAGGCTCTGGATGTACGCCAGATGCTGCTCGCGACTGATCGTCCTCAGGGTCAGGCTCATTCGGGGCGCTCCTCGGGCTGGTGTGTCCCCATGGGTACAGGGGCTCCGGCTCTCGCGCCGAAGCCTACTGCGCCTTGCGCGCGCCCCGGCTGGGCGTACGGAACCCTCGCCCCGGCTCATGGGCCGCCGAGGCGTTCCGCGGTGCTTTGTATCAAGTTGGGAGAACGGTGTCCCTGGCTTCAGATGACCCCGCCGAAGAGGCCGCCGTGCGCCATGCCGAGGAAGAAGCCGACTCCGGAGGCGCCGAGGCCCAGGATCAGGCCGAAGCGCTCGCGGGTCGTCTCCGAGATCCACTGTCCGTAGGCGCCGGTGAGGATGCCCACCAGACCGGTCCAGGAGCTGAGCAGGTGCAGGTTGTCGAAGAAGCAGGTCACGAACGCGATCACGCCGAGCACCAGGGTCACCGCGAGCAGCGTGTCCTGGAGCGGGTGGGACTTGCCGTCCGTGGCGAAAAGGCCTTCGGCGGTGTTGGGTCGCAATGCCTGTGCCATGGGGCACCTCCTGCGAAAGGCGGCGCATCGTAGCGCCATACACACCCGATGTGTACAGACTGACGGTCCCCCGGGCCGGATTTCAACCGGAAGCCGGTGTGCGGGTAGTCTGTACCGTCTGCATTGGTGTCTGCCCAGGCCAGCTCGGGTAAACCGCGAGGTCACCCCTGATTGTCAGTGGCGGCCGATACCGTTGCGTACGCATCACAACCCTCCTGCCACGGAACGACCGTGGCCGCTGAGTCCAAAGGAGGTGGGTTCCACATGCGTCACTACGAGGTGATGGTCATCCTCGACCCCGATCTGGAGGAGCGCGCTGTCGCCCCCCTGATCGAGAACTTCCTCTCCGTCGTCCGTGAGGGCAACGGCAAGGTCGAGAAGGTCGACACCTGGGGCCGTCGTCGTCTCTCGTACGAGATCAAGAAGAAGCCCGAGGGCATCTACTCGGTCATCGACCTGCAGGCCGAGCCTGCGGTCGTCAAGGAGCTCGACCGCCAGATGAACCTGAACGAGTCGGTCCTCCGGACCAAGGTCCTCCGTCCCGAGACCCACTGAGCTCTCCCGCTCAGCCGGATCCCGGGATTCGAGTAGCAGCACAAGCAGCCAGCAGCAAACCCGCCGAGAGGTTCCCCCATGGCAGGCGAGACCGTCATCACGGTCGTCGGCAACCTTGTCGATGACCCCGAGCTGCGCTTCACCCCTTCCGGTGCGGCGGTCGCGAAGTTCCGTGTCGCGTCCACCCCCCGCACCTTCGACCGTCAGACGAACGAGTGGAAGGACGGCGAGAGCCTGTTCCTGACCTGCTCCGTCTGGCGTCAGGCGGCGGAGAACGTCGCCGAGTCGCTCCAGCGAGGCATGCGCGTCATCGTGCAGGGCCGGCTGAAGCAGCGGTCCTACGAGGACCGTGAGGGCGTCAAGCGCACGGTCTACGAACTGGACGTCGAGGAAGTCGGCGCCAGCCTGCGCAATGCCACGGCCAAGGTCACCAAGACCGCCGGCCGCAGTGGGCAGGGTCAGGGCGGTTACGGCGGCGGTGGCGGCCAGGGTGGCGGCGGCTGGGGCGGCGGCCCCGGTGGCGGCCAGCAGGGCGGCGGCGCTCCTGCCGACGACCCGTGGGCGACCGGTGCTCCCGCCGGTGGCAACCAGGGCGGCGGTGGCGGCTGGGGTGGAAACTCCGGCGGCGGCGGTGGCGGCTACTCGGACGAGCCCCCCTTCTAGGCCTCGGGCCGGAGGGCGGGTCGTACCCAAACTTCTTGATCACACAGGAGAAACACCATGGCGAAGCCGCCTGTGCGCAAGCCGAAGAAAAAGGTCTGCGCTTTCTGCAAGGACAAGGTCACGTACGTGGACTACAAGGACACGAACATGCTGCGGAAGTTCATTTCCGACCGCGGCAAGATCCGTGCCCGCCGCGTGACCGGCAACTGCACGCAGCACCAGCGTGACGTCGCCACGGCCGTGAAGAACAGCCGTGAGATGGCGCTGCTGCCCTACACCTCCACTGCGCGATAAGGGAAGGGTGACCGACACATGAAGATCATCCTCACCCACGAGGTCTCCGGCCTCGGTGCCGCGGGCGACGTCGTCGACGTCAAGGACGGTTACGCTCGCAACTACCTGATCCCGCGGAAGTTCGCTATCCGCTGGACCAAGGGTGGCGAGAAGGACGTCGAGCAGATCCGTCGTGCTCGCAAGATCCACGAGATCCAGACCATCGAGCAGGCCAACCAGGTGAAGGCCCAGCTCGAGGGTGTCAGGGTCCGTCTGGCCGTTCGCTCCGGCGACGCCGGTCGTCTCTTCGGTTCCGTCACCCCGGCCGACATCGCTTCCGCGATCAAGGCTTCCGGTGGCCCCGATGTCGACAAGCGCCGCATCGAGCTGGGCGCGCCGATCAAGACGCTGGGCGCCCACGAGACGTCCGTGCGTCTGCACCCCGAGGTTGCCGCCAAGGTCAACATCGAGGTCGTCGCGGCCTGACGCCGTGCTCGGCTGAGTAGCTGAGAGAGGGGTCGCCCCGGTCGGGCGGCCCCTCTTCGCGTCCGTGTTCGTGTTCAGGTTGGGTGTCGCGGTCGCTGAGGCAGCGCTGGGCTCGCGATGTTTCACGTGAAACGGGCAAACGGTGAGCCTGACCCGCTGCTCAACGGGTCGCGCCGGTCACCAGCCAACGGCCCGAGCGAGCACGGAGCCACAGGGTCAGCATCCGTACGGCCATCATCAACGTCATCGCTGCCCACAGGGCCGTCAGCCCGCCGCCCAGCGTGGGCACGAGGAGCGCCACCGGGGCGAACACCGCAAGGGTGGTCAGCATCGCTCCCGCCAGATAGGGGCCGTCTCCCGCGCCCATCAGCACACCGTCCAGGACGAAGACGATCCCGCAGATCGGTTGTGAGAGGGCGACGATCACCAGAGCCGGCAGAGCGGCGTCCCTGACGGCAGGGTCGTTCGTGAACAGCGGCAGGAACACCGGTCGTGCGATCACGACCAACGCTCCGAGGACGATGCCCACGGCGATGCCCCACTCCACCATGCGCCGACACGCCTGACGGGCTCCCCGGGCATCCTCGGCACCGAGGTAGCGGCCGATGATGGCCTGTCCCGCGATGGCGATCGCGTCGAGGGCGAAGGCCAGGAGGCTCCACAGGGAGAGGACGATCTGGTGGGCCGCGATGTCCGCGTCGCCGAGCCGGGCGGCGACCGCAGTGGCGATCATCAGGATGGCCCGCAGGGAAAGGGTCCGGACCAGCAACGGCACGCCGGCTTGAGCCGAAGCCCTGATTCCGCCCAGGTCGGGACGCAAGGAGGCGCCGTGTCGGCGGGCGCCCCGGACGACTACCGTGAGGTAGACCGCCGCCATGCCGCACTGCGCGGTGACGGTTCCCCAGGCGGAGCCCGCGATGCCGAGGCCGGCGCCGTAGACAAGGCCCGCGTTGAGGCCGGCGTTGGCGACGAAGCCCGCGACGGCGACATAAAGAGGAGTCTTCGTGTTCTGCAGGCCGCGCAGCACACCGGTCGCGGCCAGGACGACGAGCATGGCCGGGATGCCGAGAGCCGAGATGCGCAGATAGGTGGACCCGTAAGGGGCGGCAGTGTCGGAGGCGCCGAAGAGGTTCACCAGGGCCGGCGCGGTGGGCAGCACGGCCGCGATGACGGCGGCACCCAGAAGCAGAGCCAGCCAGATTCCATCCATGCCCTGCCGTATGGCGGCCTGGAGGTCGCCGGCGCCGACGCGCCGGGCCACGGCGGCCGTGGTGGCGTAGGCGAGGAAGACGAAGACGCTGACCGCTGTCGTCAGCAGGGCCGAGGCGACGCCGAGTCCGGCGAGTTGGGCGGTGCCCAGATGGCCGACGATCGCACTGTCGGCCATGACGAACAGGGGCTCGGCGACGAGTGCGCCGAAGGCCGGCACGGCCAGCGCGACGATCTCTCGGTCGTGCTGTCGCCTGGTGGCCTGGGGAGTCGCGGGAGCCTGTGTCATGAGCATCAATCTAATCGTCCACAGGTAAGAGATGCAAAGCTTTTGTGACCCTTACCTCTCGGTTCGCCGTGCACTCTTTCGCGCGCAGTTCGAAGCGATCTTGGTCTGACTGGGGAAGTTTTTCTTCTGCACAGCCGGTGGACGGGAAAGGTGCAGGTCAGACGCCGCTTCATGGAAGGTGGCAGAGCTTGTTCACAGGCCTGTCCACCGCGTCGTGCACAGGTTTTGCGGAGTTCTCCACAGCATCCGGGCCGTCGTCCACATGGCCTGTGGATAACCAGATTGGCTGACGGTGCCCGCGGGCCTACGGTGGTCCGGCGCCCGCTCCGTTCGTCGGCTGGGAAACCCTCCCAAACCTGACGCGCCACAACCGGAGTTGGGCCTCTCATTTGTCAGTGCCGTGCCGTAGAACTTAGGGCATGGCTAGGTCCGCTCTGCGGACGGGAGGAGGTGGCTCGGTGAGTATTTCCGAGCCCTTGGACGATCCGTGGGCCGACAGCGGGCCTAGCGATCGTCTGCCCGCCTCCCGCCGACGTGGCGACGGAGGCCGGGGCCGTGACGAGCAGCACGACCGAGGCCGCGACAACGGCTCGTGGGACGGCGGGGGAACGTCCTTCGAGCGCGTGCCGCCGCAGGACCTCGACGCCGAGCAGTCCGTTCTCGGCGGCATGCTCCTGTCCAAGGACGCCATCGCCGACGTCGTCGAGATCCTCAAGGGACACGACTTCTACAAGCCGGCCCACGAGACGATCTTCCAGGCCATCCTCGACGTCTACGCCAAGGGCGAGCCCGCCGACCCCATCACGATCGCCGCGGAGCTCACCAAGCGCGGTGAGATCAACAAGGTCGGCGGGGCCTCGTATCTCCACACCCTCGTCCAGACGGTGCCGACGGCGGCCAACGCCGAGTACTACGCGGAGATCGTCCACGAGCGCGCCGTGCTGCGCCGGCTGGTCGAGGCGGGCACGCGGATCACCCAGATGGGATACGCGGCCGACGACGACGTCGACGAGATCGTTAACCGGGCCCAGGCCGAGATCTACGCGGTCACCGAGCAGCGCACCAGCGAGGACTACCTGCCGCTCGGCGACATCATGGAAGGCGCGCTCGACGAGATCGAGGCGATCGGCTCCCGCAGCGGCGAGATGACGGGTGTGCCCACCGGGTTCACCGATTTCGACTCGCTCACCAACGGCCTGCATCCCGGGCAGATGATCGTCATCGCCGCGCGTCCCGCCATGGGTAAGTCCACGCTCGCGCTGGACTTCGCCCGGGCCGCCTCCATCAAGCACAATCTGCCGAGCGTCATCTTCTCCCTCGAGATGGGGCGCAACGAGATCGCGATGCGTCTGCTCTCCGCAGAGGCCCGGGTCGCCCTGCACCACATGCGCTCCGGGACGATGACCGACGAGGACTGGACTCGCCTGGCCCGCAGGATGCCCGACGTCTCCGCCGCACCGCTGTTCATCGACGACTCCCCGAACCTGTCGATGATGGAGATCCGCGCCAAGTGCCGCCGCCTCAAGCAGCGCAACGACATCCGCCTGGTCGTCATCGACTACCTCCAGCTGATGCAGTCGGGCGGCTCCAAGCGCGCCGAGAACCGTCAGCAGGAGGTCTCGGACATGTCCCGTAACCTCAAGCTGCTCGCCAAGGAACTGGAGGTCCCGGTGATCGCGTTGTCCCAGCTCAACCGTGGTCCCGAGCAGCGCACCGACAAGAAGCCGATGGTCTCCGACCTTCGTGAGTCCGGCTCCATCGAGCAGGACGCCGACATGGTCATCCTGCTGCATCGCGAGGACGCCTACGAGAAGGAGTCGCCGCGCGCGGGCGAGGCCGACCTGATCGTGGCCAAGCACCGTAACGGCCCGACGGCGACGATCACGGTCGCCTTCCAGGGCCACTACTCGCGCTTCGTGGACATGGCGCAGACCTGATCCGCCCGCCCGGACCTCCCAGGGGCAAATGAACTCGACGGCCGAGTGTCCCCCGGGATGGACTGGGGGCATGACGACTTCTCAGGAAGAGCTGCTTCCCGGTACCCGTCGGGCGCTGCTGCACCGCATCGCCGTGGCCCAGACCGAAGGGCGTGCGCCGTCGCTGGTCGCGGCGGTCGTCCGGGGCGGGCGGACGGTGTGGCACGGGGCGCGGACCTCGCTGGACGGACACGGCCCGGACGAGAACGTGCAGTACCGCATCGGCTCGATCACCAAGACGTTCACGGCTGTCCTTGTGCTGCGGCTGCGCGACGAGGAACTCCTCGATCTGGGAGACGCCCTGGAGAAACACCTGCCGGGCACGGGCGCGGGGGAGGCCACGATCGCCGACCTCCTCGCCCACACCGGCGGACTGGCGGCCGAGTCGCCGGGCCCGTGGTGGGAGCGCACCCCGGGATCGCTGCGCCCCGAACTCGCCGACGTCCTGGGCGAGCAGCTCCAGCTGCATCCGGTCGGTCGCCGCTTCCACTACTCCAACCCGGGCTACACCGTGCTCGGCGCGCTCATCGAGAAGCTGCGTGGAGCCCCTTGGGAGGAGGTGCTGCGGCGTGAAGTGCTCGAGCCCCTGGGGCTCGACGGCACGAGCGCCCACCCGCGGGCGCCCCACGCGGGTGGCTGGGCGGTGCACCCCTGGGCTGACGTCCTGTTGCCCGAACCCAGCGAGAACCTCGGGCGGATGGCCTCAGCGGGCCAACTCTGGTCAACCACAGCTGACTTGGCACGGTTCGCCGTGTTCCTGGCGCAGGGGGACGAGCGGGTCCTGAGTGCCGAGTCGGTGCGGGAGATGCGGACACCCGCGGCGCCGGTGGAGGCGGCGGACGTGGCTGACGGGGCCTCGTACGGGCTCGGGCTGCAGATCCAGCACCGGCACGGCCGGCTGCTCATCGGGCACTCCGGTTCACTGCCCGGCTTTCTCGCGAACCTGACCATCGGCATCGACGACGATGTCGCCTCGGTGGTGCTGGCCAACTGCACCTCCGGGCCGCCGCTGTCCACTGTCGGCGCCGATCTCGTGCGTATCGTCGCCGAGGCCGAGCCGCGCATCCCGGAGCCGTGGCGTCCTCTGCCCGAAGTCGACGCAGCTGTAATGGAGTTGCTCGGGCCCTGGTACTGGGGGACGTATGCGTTCGCGCTGCGGTTGACGTCCGGCGGGAGTGTGGCGCTGGAGCCGTTGTCCGGCTCGGGCCGCCGTTCGCGGTTCCGGGCGAACGGTGACGGCACCTGGACCGGACTTGAGGGCTACTACGCCGGAGAGCTTCTGAGGGCCGTACGACGGCCTGACGGGACCGTGAGTCATCTGGACCTCGGGTCGTTCGTGTTCACGCGTCAGCCGTACGACGAGGAGGCTCCTGTGCCGGGTGGGGTGGACCCCGACGGCTGGCGGGGGATCGGTTGAGCACCGAAGCACCCGCGGGCGTGGGGGTTTTAGGGTTACAAGTCGGCCCCGGGGGGGTGGCTGAGCCGGGGGGGGGGGCCCCCGGGTTGAGAGGAGGGGGGT